>JBFIMV010000123.1:0-6812 GCA_041611575.1 Desulfuromonadales bacterium
CTGGTCACCTACGTCGATGAGAAAACCTGCCTCTACCTGCAGGAGGGGAAGTGCCAGATCTGCGTCGGCGTCTGCAAGACCAACGCCATCGACCTGCACCAGAAGCCGGAGCAGTTCCAGGTCGAGGTCGGCGCCATCCTGCTCGCGCCCGGCTACGACACTTTCGATCCGAAGCTGCGCAACGACTTCGGCTACGGGCTGATGGAGAACGTGGTCACCAGCCTCGACTTCGAGCGGATCATCTGCTCCACCGGCCCCTACGAAGGGGAGATGCTCCGTCCCTCCGACCTGACCCACCCGAAGAAGATCGCCTGGATCCAGTGCGTCGGCTCGCGTCAGGTCCTTGAAGGGGGGAACAGCTACTGCTCGGCGGTCTGCTGCACCTACACCCAGAAGCAGGTCATACTGGCCAAGGATCACGATCACGGTCTCGAAGCGACCATCTTTCACAACGACATCCGCGCCTACGGCAAGGATTTCGAGCGCTTCTACCAGCGCGCCGAGAAGCTGGAGGACGTGCGCTTTATCCGCAGCTACGTGACGGTCGGCAAAGAGGATCCGGTCACCAAGAACGTCACCATCCGCTACTCGACCCTCGAGGACGGCGTCAAGGAAGAGGAGTTCGACCTGGTGGTGCTCTCGGTCGGCCTCGAACCACCGAAGAACGTCGCGGCGCTGGCACAAACCTTTGCCATCGAGCTGAACGAGCACGGCTTCTGCAAGACCGACCCCGGGAATCCGATCCTGACCAGCCGCGAAGGGATTTACGTCAGCGGCGCCTTCCAGGGGCCGATGGACATTCCCGAAGCGGTCGTCTCCGCCAGCGGCGCCGACGCTCTGGTCGGCAAGCTGCTCAATGACCGGCGTGGCAAGCTGAGCCGTGAGCGGGTCTACCCGGAAGAGCGCGACACGTCCGAAGAAGAGCCTAAGATCGGCGTGGTCGTCTGCCACTGCGGCGCCAACATCGGCCGGGTGGTCGACATCCCGGCGGTCGTTGAATATTCCGCGACTCTGCCGCATGTCACCTGGGCGGGGGAGAACCTGTTCGCCTGCTCGACGGAGAATGCCCAGCAGATCGCCGACGCCATCAAGGAGAAGGGGCTCAATCGCCTGGTGCTGGCCGCCTGTACGCCGCGCACCCACGAGCCGCTGTTCCGCGACACCTGCCGCGAGGCGGGGATCAACCAGTATTTCTTCGAGATGGCCAACATCCGCGAACACTGTTCCTGGGTCCATTCGCGCGAGAAGGAGAGCGCCACCCAGAAGGCCAAGGACATCATCCGCATGTCGGTGGCCCGCGCCAAGCACCTGGAGCCGCTGCAGGAATTCGACCTGCCGGTCGACAAGACCGCGCTGGTGGTTGGTGGCGGCCTGGCCGGAATGACCAGCGCCCTGAACATGGCCGAACAGGGCTTCGAGGTCTTTCTGCTGGAGAAGAACCCCGACCTGGGCGGCCTGGCGCGGCGCATCCATTACACCCTGGAGGGGATGGATGTGCAGACCCACCTGAAGGAGCTGATCCGCAAGGTCTACCGCCACCCCTCGGTACGCGTGCTGCACGATGCCAAGATCCTCGACGTTTCCGGCTATGTCGGCAACTTCGTGACCCGCGTCGAGAGCGCGGGGCGTCAACGGCAGATCGCTCACGGCATTGCCATTCTGGCGACCGGCGCCGAAGAACACCGTCCCGACGAGTACCTCTACGGCGAGAACGAGCGGGTGCTCACCCAGCTGGAACTGGAAGGGGCGATCGTCGCCGGCGAGGAAAAGGTGGCAAACGCCGGGAGCCTGGTGATGATCCAGTGCGTCGGCTGCCGCAACGAAGACCGCAACTACTGCAGCCGCATCTGCTGCGGCCAGGCCGTGAAGAACGCCCTGAAGCTCAAGGAGCGCAACCCGCAGGTCGATATTTACATCCTCTTCCGCGACATGCGCACCTACAGCTTCAAGGAGGACTACTACCGCCTGGCGGCGGAGAAGGATGTGAAGTTCATCCGTTTTGAGCCGGAGAACAAGCCGGTGGTGACGGCAGGCGGCAGCGGCCTGACGGTGACCGTCAAGGATCCGGTGCTCGGTCACGGGCTGGAGCTGGAGGCCGATCTGCTGGTCCTCTCGGCCGCCGCCATCCCTGCTCCCGGGGGGCGTGAGCTGGCGCGGATGTTCAAGGCCGCCCTCAACCCGGACGGCTTCTTCCAGGAGGCGCACGTCAAGCTGCGGCCGGTCGATTTCGCCGCCGACGGCGTGTTCCTCTGTGGCGCCGCCCAGTATCCGAAGCACATTCCGGAGACCATCAGCCAGGCCTACGGGGCCGCCGGGCGCGCCATCGGCATCCTCGCCGGCGATACGGTCACCGCCTCCGGCGCGGTCTGCGACGTCAACGAGCATGACTGCGTCAGCTGCTCGGCCTGCATCACCGCCTGCACCTACGACGCCATCAGGCTGGTCGATACCCCCATGGGCAAGAAGGCCCGCGTCGAGCCGGTGCTCTGCAAGGGGGATGGCCTGTGCAACGCCAAGTGCCCGACCGGCGCGATCTACCTGAAGCACTACACCGACGACGAGATCTTTGCCCAGATCGACGGCGCGGCGCGGGAAGAAACCCATTGAAGCTGCAAAGAATAACCTGGATAAGGAGGTAAGGATGGCCGGCTTTGAATACACGCCAAATGTCATCGGTTTCCTGTGCACCTGGTGAGCGTACGGGGCTGCGGACCTGTCTGGAGTTTCCAGACAACAATATAGTACCGAAACAAAGATTATCCGGGTGATGTGTACCGGCCGGGTCGACCTGGCGTTTATCCTGCGGGCCTTTTCCAAGGGTGCGGACGGCGTCTTCATCGGCGGCTGCTGGCTGGGCGAGTGTCACTACGTGACCGAGGGGAACTACGACGCCCTGTTCAACATGCACCTGGGGCGCAAGCTGCTCGAACGGATCGGCATCAACCCGAAACGGCTGCGGCTCGAATGGATCGCCGCCTCCGAGGGGACCCGTTACGCCGAGGTGATGAACGATTTCGGCAGGCAGCTCAAGGCGTTGGGGCCGCTCGGCAAGGAGGAGGGGCTCGACCCCGAGACCCTGAAGCTCAACCTGCAGGCGCTGACCAAGCTCCTCCCTTACACCAAGCTGGTGGAGCGTGAGCGGCTGCGGATGCGCTTTGACAAGCAGGAGAAGTACGACGCGTATTTCGCCAGCGCCGAGTTCAACCGGCTGTTCGAGGAATTGATCGTCGATAAACTGGCCATCAGCCGCATCATGCTGCTGCTGCGTGGCAACCCGCTTTCCGCCCGGGATATTGCCGAGAAACTCGCCCTCGAGGCGAGCGTGGTCTCCCGGCATTTGAGCAACTCATCGCGGCTCGGCCTGATCCGCTTCGATGAGAAGGAAAAACGCTTCGCGCTGGCGAGTTGAACAATCAGTGCCCTCCCCTTCGCTTTATGACAGGAGAGGGGAGAAGTCTCACTCTTTCGGTTTGAAAAAATGAAGGATAACCGTATGGATATCAGCAAAATCGACCAGATAATCGAAAAGCATGGCGGTGAAGCCGGGGCGCTGATCCAGATTCTGCTCGACATCCAGGGCGAGAACAACTGGCTGCCCAAAGAGGCGCTGGCGCGGGTCGGCGAGAGGCTGGGCGTACCGTTCAGCCGCATTCAGCACATCACCACCTTTTACAAGACCTTCAGCCTCACCCCGAAAGGGCGGCATGAGATTCATGTCTGCATGGGGACCGCCTGCCACGTGCGCGGTGCCCAGGATATCCTCGCAACGGTCGAACAGGTGACGGGGGTCAAGCCGGGGGAAACCGATCCCGATCTGCTGTTCAGCGTCGAGACGGTCAGCTGCCTCGGTTGCTGCGCCCTGGGACCGGTCATCGTCGTCGACGGCGAATATCATGGCAACGTGGTGCAGGCCGAGACGGCCAAGGTGCTGAACCAGCTGAAGCTGGCCGAGACGGCGGACACCCTGGAGAAATTAAAGTGTGCGGAGTCGCCTGAAGTTGTGAACCTCTGCGCCTGCCAGTAAGGATGGACTATGCCTCAGTTAAGAACCCCCGCTGAACTTGAAAGTTTCCGTCAGGAGATTCTCTCCCGGCGCGATGCGAATAAGCCCTGTATCACTCTCTGCTCCGGCAGTGCCTGTCACGCGACCGGCAGCAACAAGGTTGCGACGGCCATCGCACAGGAGATCGAGGCGCAGGGCGTGACCGCCGATGTGGCCTTCCGGCGCACCGGCTGCCACGGCTTCTGCGAACAGGGGCCGATCGTGGTCATCTATCCGCAGGGCATCTGTTACCTCAAGGTGCAGCCGGAGGATATCGCCGAGATCGTCAGCAGCACGATCAAGGAGGGCAAGGTAGTCGAACGGCTGCTGTATGCCGATCCGAACAGCGGCGAGAAGACAGTCCTGGAGGAGGACATCCCCTTCTACAAGAACCAGGAGCGGCTGATCCTCGGCGCCAACCTGAAGATCGATCCGAAGAACCTCGATGACTATATCGCCGTCGGCGGCTATCAGGCGCTGGTCAAGGCCCTGTTTGAAATGACCCCGGAGCAGGTGATCGGCGAGGTCAAGGACGCCAAGCTGCGTGGCCGCGGCGGCGCCGGCTTCCCGTCGGGGGTCAAGTGGGACTTCGCCCGCAAGGCCCCGGGAGAAAAAAAGTACGTGGTGGTCAACTGCGACGAAGGCGATCCCGGGGCCTACATGGACCGCTCGGTGATGGAGGGCAACCCCTTCGCCGTGCTCGAGGGGCTGATGATCGGCGCCTACGCCATCGGCGCCGACGAGGGCTACGTTTATGTGCGCCAGGAGTATCCGCTGGCGGTGCAGAACCTGGAGATCGCCATCAGGAAAGCGGAGGAGTATGGCTTCCTCGGTGAGAACATCCTCGGTTCCGGCTTCAATTTCATCGTCAAGGTGCATCGCGGCGCCGGCGCTTTTATCTGTGGTGAGGAGACGTCGCTGCTCAACTCCCTGGAAGGCAAGCCGGGCGAGCCGAACGCCCGCCCGCCGTTCCCGGCGACCAAAGGCCTCTGGGGCAAGCCGACCAACATCAACAACGTCGAGACCTGGGCCAATATTCCGCTGGTGATCAACAAGGGCGCCAAGGCCTTCAGCGCGATCGGCACCGAGGGGAGCAAGGGGACCAAGATCTTCTCCCTGGTCGGCAAGGTCAACAACACTGGCCTGGTCGAAGTGCCGATGGGCGCAACGCTCAGGGACATCATCTTCAAGATCGGTGGCGGTGTTCCGGGCGGCAAGCGGTTCAAGGCGGTGCAGACCGGCGGCCCCTCGGGCGGCTGTCTTCCGGAGAACCTGCTCGATACCAAGGTCGACTTCGACGAGCTGACCAAGGCCGGGGCGATGATGGGTTCGGGGGGGATGATCGTCATGGACGAAGACACCTGCCTGGTCGATATCGCCCGCTACTTCCTCGCCTTCCTCAGCGACGAGTCGTGCGGCAAGTGCACCCCGTGCCGCGAGGGGATCCGGCAGATGCTGAAGATCCTGACCAATATGACCAAGGGGCTGGGCAAGGCGGGGGACCTCGATCTGCTGCTGCAGCTGGCCGAGACCACCCGGGGGTCGTCCATGTGCGCGCTGGGTAAAACCGCCCCCAACCCGGTGCTGAGTACCCTGAACCATTTCCGCGAGGAGTACGAGGCGCATATCGAGCACCGCCGTTGCCCGGCGCTCTCCTGCAAGGAGCTGATCGCCTTCTACATCGAGCCGGAGAAGTGCAAGGGATGCGGGGCCTGTTTGCGCAAGTGCCCGGCGGATGCGATCACAGGAGACAAGAAGCAGGTGCATGTGATTGACCAGGACAAGTGCACCAAGTGCCGGGGATGCGTGGAGGCCTGCCCGGCGGCCTTTGATGCGGTGCGGATTCTTTCCGGCGAGCCGGTTCCGGCACCTGCCCCGGCAGAAGCATAGGATGAACTCATGAGCGATATCAACGTGCAGATCGATGGCAAGAAGGTGGCTGCCTGCAAGGGCATGACGATCCTGCAGGCGGCACGCAGCGTGGGGATCGCGATTCCGACCCTGTGCGATCACGAGAAACTTCATCCCTACGGGGCCTGCCGGGTCTGTACGGTCGAAGCCGACCTGAACGAGCGGACCAGCCTGCTCGCCGCCTGTCAACACCCGGTGGAAGAAGGGTTGGTGGTCAGGACCCGGAGTGAGCAGGTCGACCGGATTCGCAAGCTGCTGCTGGAGCAGATGCTGGCCCATGCCCCTGATTCAGAGCAGATCAATGCCCTGGCCGGGATCTATGGCGCCGACCGGGACCGATTTGAAAAAGAGCCGAACTTCTGTATTCTCTGTGGACTCTGTGTGCGTTACTGCGCCGAGATCAAGCAGAAGCACGCCATCGGTTTCTTCGACCGGGGCTCGAAACGGGAGATCGCCTTTGTTCCTGAGGTGGCGGTTCGGGAATGCTGGGACTGCAAGGAGTGTTTCCCGCTCTGCCCGACGTCGGCGCTGCAGGCGGCCTATGTGCTGACCGAGGCCCTGCTTGAGCCGCCCGAGGTGGATGCGCCGTCCTGCGGCGATTGTTCGAAATAACGGCGGCCCGGGCTGGGGCAGATTCGGCAACCGGAGGATGATGGAAGAACGTTCCGCCAGAAAAATTGTCCGTGTCGTGCAGGGGCAGAGCGAACCGGCCGAGCGTCACGTGGTGGCGGAATATCCGTTGCGCCTGCGGGTCAACGGCCGTGACCTGGCGACCCTGGTCTGTTCGCCGCACCAGCTCAACTTCCTGCTCGCCGGTTTTTTTCGCCTGCAGGGTTTTATCGACAGCCTCGACGACATC
>JBFIMV010000124.1:0-6801 GCA_041611575.1 Desulfuromonadales bacterium
AACGTACATAAGCCAAAGAATGTGAGAGGTTTCCTACGCGTCTTTCTTTTCCCTTGGCGTCTTTGCGTTGAAATGTGTTGACCTTCTTTTAAGTTACAGGCCCGTTGTTTTTTTGCCAGATGGTCAGTGGCTGTGCAACAGGCCGAGCACCATCTGTTCGGTGAGCAGCCCGCGCTGCACCAGCTCCTGCTTGAAGCGTTCGGTGACGTCACTGGCCAGCAGGCGTTCGAGGCGGATGTCGAGGACGTAAGCCTTGATCTTGATGTGGGTCAGGAAGGTGCGCTGGAAGTCGTCGGCGACGGTCACCGTGATCGGTTTTTTCAGGTACACGTAGGGTGAGCAGGCTGCCGCCTCGTAAGCCATCTCCTTGACCTGCGGCAGATCGACGCTGGCTGGCAGGCGCACGTCGATCACCACCATCTCATCGAGCGCGCCCGCATTGGAGTTGCTGACCGCGTTGCCCAGCACCAGCGCATTGGGAAGGGTTACGGTGCTGTCGTCAAAGGTCTGGATACGGGTAGAGCGCAGGCCGATGGCGGTCACTTCGCCGTAATGGCCGGCGACGTCGACCATGTCACCGACCCGGAACGGCCGGTCGATGAGGATCACCACCCCCGCGATGATGTTCTTGATCAGGTCCTGGGCGCCGAGACCGATGGCCAGGCCGGCCGAGGCGCTGATGGCGATCAGGGTGTTGAGCGGCGGGTTGAAGATGACGAAGACGATGAACAGCAGGGCCCCGCCCCAGGTCAGCAGGCGCACCACGGGGTAGGCGCTCGAGATGAACAGCCGGTAGCGCGCGAACTTGTCGGCCATGACTTCGGCGAAGAACTTCAGGGCGGTCAGAAAAGCCCAGGTCATGCCGGCGAAGAGCAGCATGAGTATCAGCCGGAGGACCGAGAACTGCTCGACGATGGTCTGGATGGTGTTCTCCTGCATGGTGTCTGCCTTTAGTAGAGAATGTTCAGCGTTTCAAGGAACTTGGTGACCGGGCCGAAGAAGACAGGGTTGAGGCAGTAGTGCCGGCTGCCTTCGTTGGCTTCCATCTTGACCAGGTTGAGGTGAACCAGGTAGTCCAGGGTCATCCGACCGCAGTCGCTGCCGCAGCGGAAGATGCGGCAGTATTCTTCGACGGTGAGACCGCCGTTGCCGACGATCTCAGCCAAAGCGAAATGATAATCGCGGCCGAGATTGCGCAAAAAACCGAGGTCGGGACGCCCCAACGGGGCGATGGCGAGGGTGTCGCCCTCCGGTCGGTACCTGGTGCTGATCAACCAGCAGTAAATCGCGGCGTCGAGGTTGCCCGACGAGATGTCGAACAGGCTGCTGAAGAAGCGCTCTTCATTGGCCTTGCCTGCCTCTTCGGAGGTGTCTGCGTCGTTGCCGAGGAAGGTCAGCGGCATGCCTGCGGTGCGATGCCGCAGCAGGATTGCCTCGCGCAGTTCCTCCTTGTCGTGAAACAGGGTGCGCACCTGGTGGGTGAAGTAACGGCCGATACCGATCTGGTAGTCGAGCCGCTGCCAGGGGTATTTGCGGAAGCTGACCAGCCACAGGCAGTGCCGGTGTGTGGCGAGCATCAGTTGCAGGAATCCCCTCGCCGCCTGTCGTCCGCCGACTTCGCGCAGGGCAAGCAGGTGCCCTCCTTCGACGATGATCAGGCGGCGCGGGCCGTTGAGCAGGTGCTCCGCCAGTTTGTCCAGGTCGGTTGTTTCCTCGCGGCACTCCAGTCGTTCGCAGAAATGGCTCAGCAGGTCGGCCTCGTTACGCAGGCGCTTGTGGAACTCGGTGCGCAGGACCGTGCCGCGGTTGCCGAACTCGCTCTCGAAGCAGTTGATCAGCGACGTCTTGCCGCTGCCTTCAGGGCCGACCAGGGCCACGCTGCTGGCCTTGCCTTCTTCCCAGCGCTTGAGGACCTCTTCGAGGGACTCGAGCTCTTCGTCACGGGCCACCATGAACTCGCGGTTCTTCAGCGGCCCGAGCGTGAACAGGCGGCGGTAGAGCCCGGGAAGTTCTTCGGCCCGTTCGAACACCGCATCGACGGTCGGCAGGTCGGCAAGGTTGAGCAGGAGTTCGCTCGCTGTGTCGCTCTTGCCGAGCAGCGACTGCAGATTCTTCAGCAACGTGCCTCCCGTCTGGCTGATGCCATTGCCGGCCGTACGGCTCATCTCCTCACCCCCCTGGGAGAGTCGTTCCCGCCCTTCGCGGAACACCTTCCTGGCCCTGCCGAGCGACCAGCGCAGGGTGTGCCCGGTGATCGTGCCCCAGGTGTCAACCTCCTCAAGGGTATCGCGCAGCTCATTGACGACCTCTTTGTGCTCCTGGCGCAGCCGTTCCCCCAGCTTGTCCAGGAAGGCTGTCAGGGGTTGCAGGCTGGCCGCAAGCTTGGCGTCGGCGTCCGTGTAGACTTCGGTTGCAAGGAGACAGGTCTGGCGGAGGCTGGCCGTGAGGTCGGAACCCTTGTTGCTTTCAGCGAGGTCGGCATCCTGGGCGGAAAGGAGATCGTCGAGGGCAATTTCCAGGTGAAAACGCAGGCCGCGCCAGGTGTCGGAAAGCCGGGTCTGGGTTTCCTCGTAAGCCTTGCGGTAGGCAGGAACCAGGCGGTTTTGTCCAGGAGCTGGACGTGAGCTTAGAAATTCCTCGGCCACTTTTCGCGGAGTAAGGCTCAGGCTTTTCTCGGCGGATTGACGCGCGGCGCGGGACAACTCGAGGAGTTTGTTCCGTGGTTGAGCGGCCTTGTCGGTCGTTACATCATCGACAGATGGTGCCGATGCGGCAGGAGGCTGCTCCGAAAGCTTCTGGGCCGCCTTGAGGTAGGACTCATAAACCTGGCGTAAGAGACCGATCACTGGTTCGCGACGTGGCGAGAAGGGGCGCAGGCTCCGGTCGACCGCGGGGCGTACCCGGCGGAAGATCAGCGCCATCTGGCTCTCGATGGTCGTAACGATCTGCTGCGCCTGCTCTTCAGCGTTCAACTCTTTTGAGGTGAGTTTGTTGCAGGCCTCCCGTTGTTTGTCGCGGCAGCGGGCCAGGTCGGCGCGCGCCTTTTCGATCTCCTTTTCGAGAGAAGTGCGGGCTTCCTTCAGCCGTTCGGAGGTTTTGCCAAGCTCCTGGTTGAAGCCGAGGTCGAGCTCATTGAAGAATGCGTCGAAGAGCGACTGGAGGGTCGGTTGCTGTTCGGCCGGCTGGTCGTTGACCGTTTCCGCAGCTTGTTCCGGGTCTTGCGGTTTTTCTGACACGGGTCGCTCCTGGTTGAGGAAGATGTGAGCCCTGGCGCGGGGCGGAACAAATTATAGCGGCTGTTGGCCGGTTCGACAATCATGAACGGGGGCAAACACCCGGACGGATGAATTTTCTGCGGCATGGCACAGTCAGCGGCGGACGAGAAAGCCGTAAGGATGCCTGCTGTTGTCTGCACCAACGTCACCGCAGCTGATTTCTGGCAACAGGACGTCCTCTCTGGTAATATCCCGCCATGCCCGCGCTCCTCTTCACCACCATCCTGGCCTTGTCGGCCCTTTACGTACCGCAGCCGCTGCTGCCGGTGCTGACGGCCGAGTACGGCGTGAGCCGTGAGACCGCGGCGCTGCTGACCACTATCGCCTTCATCCCGTTGAGCCTCGCGCCGCTGGTCTACGGAGCGCTCCTCGAGTCCATGTCGGCGCGCCGCATGCTGCGCACGGCGGTGCTGCTGCTGGCCGTCAGCGAACTGGTCATCTTCTTCGTTGAGCCGTTTGCCTGGCTGATGGCCATGCGCCTCTTCCAGGGGTTGCTGATCCCGGCGATGCTGACGTCGCTGATGACCTACATCTCCCAGGTGACGGAGAGGAGCGAACTGGCCCGCGCCATGTCCTGGTACATCGCCGCCACGATCCTCGGTGGTTTCGCCGGCAGGGCCCTCTCCGGCATGATCGCGACTCTTCTGCACTGGCGGTACAGCTTCCTCTTCCTCGGCTTCGGGCTGATCGTGGCGTGGTTCTGGCTCGGCCGGATTGCCGAGGCCGGTTCGGTTGCGATGGCGCGCCCGCAGTGGTCCTCCGTAGGCAGGGCTCTTGCGGATCCGGTCGTAAGGACTGTCTGCGCGATGGTGTTCTGCTTCTTTCTGGCTTTCGCCGGCATGATGAATTACCTGCCGTTCCGTCTGACGGAGCTGAGCGATGCCGCCAGCGAGTTCCGGATCGGCCTGGCCTATTCGGGCTACCTGATGGGCATTTTCGTGTCGCTGAACGCCGTGCGCATCCACCGGCGTTGCGGTGGCGCCGAACGGTCGATGATCGTTGGCCTGGCGCTCTTCGCCCTTGCCCTGCTGGTTATGGCGGCACCCTCGGTGGCTGTACTTGCCACAGGGATGTTCCTGCTCTGCGGCGCCTTTTTTCTGACACACGCCACGGCGACCGGGGTTCTGAATCGCTACATGTCCCAGGGCAAGGGGGTGGCCAACGGTCTCTATGTCGCATTTTATTACGGTGGTGGCGCGATCGGTTCCTATCTCCCCGGTTATGCCTATCGTGGTTTTGGCTGGGGGGGCTTCATCGCGCTGCTCATCTGCGTCGTGTGTACCGCCCTGTTGTTTGCCGTGTACCTTTCGAGGTTGTTGAAGGCGATCGGTTCTGCTGAACAAAACGACTGAAATTCAATGTACGGCAGTTTGTGTTGACAGCGGGCGATGCCATGGTTATGTTCACATTTGTTTACAATTTCTCTGACTCAGAAAGGATCCTTCATGTTCACCCACACCAAGAAAATCTGCCTGGCTACGCTGCTGTTCACAGTCTTCGCTTTCGGTTGCACCGCCGAGGAGACCAAGGTCGTCGAGCCGGCGCTCGATACCGCGAAAAACCGGATCAGCTACACGATCGGCGTCAATATCGGCCAGGATTTCGTTTCCCAGAAGATGGACATTGACGCCGATGTCCTTTTGCTCGGCATCAAGGACATTATGGCCGGCAAGGAGCCGCGCCTCACCGAAGATGAAATGATGGCCGAAGTCCAGAAGTTCCAGGAGGAAATGCAGGCGAAGATGATGGCCGAAGCACAGCAGGCCGGTGAAAAGAACAAGCAGGCCGGGGAAGCCTTCCTGGCGGAGAACGCGCAGAAGGAAGGCGTTGTCGTCACTGCCAGTGGTCTGCAATACAAGATTCTCGAGCCGGGCGAGGGGGCTTCACCCGGTCCGTCGGACGTGGCGACGGTTCATTACCGCGGTACGCTGATCGATGGTACCCAGTTCGACAGTTCCTATGATCGCGGCCAGCCGGCGACCTTCCCCGTTGGTGGCGTCATCCCCGGTTGGACCGAAGCCCTGCAGCTGATGAAGCCCGGATCCAAGTGGCAGCTTTTCATTCCCGCGCAACTCGCCTACGGTGAGCGCGGTGCAGGTCAGGTGATTGGTCCGAACTCGACCCTGCTCTTCGATGTCGAGCTGCTCAGCGTGGAAAAAGGAGGGAACTGATGACGGATCGCCAGGATCGTGGCGTCGAGGTCGGAGATCAGATCCGGGTCAATTATGTCGGCCGTTTCGAGAACGGCTCCATTTTTGATTCTTCAAAGGGTCACGAGCCCCTGGAATTCACCGTTGGTGCCGAGGAGGTCATCCCTGGCTTCGACCGGGCCGTGATCGGCATGAAGCCGGGGGACAGCTGCAACGTGGTGGTCTCACCGGAGGATGGCTATGGCCTCCATATCCCGGAGATGGTTGCCGAGGTGGAGCGCCAGCAGATTCCGGACCACGAAAAGCTGGTGCTTGGCAGCATGCTTGAGGTCGGCCTGGAAGACGGGCAGTCTCTCGAAGTACAGGTGGTCGAACTGTCCGACACGATGGTGGTGCTTGACGGCAACCACCCCCTGGCCGGGAAGTCTTTGCATTTTGAAATAGAGATGCTCGAATTCGTCTGAAGTTCGCGGTAAAATCGGGGGCCGCCATCTGGCGGCCCCTTTGTCCAGATATCTTGCTTGTTCGGTATCCGGAAAAATTTTCTGCGTCGCACATATCGGGAATTATGGTCTTCAGTTATTGCGGGGTGACTATGCTCAACAAGAAGATTGTCCTGTCAGACGATGCCAACCTGATCGCAGTTCTGGAAGAATCATTTTTTATGCGGGAAGGGTTCGCCATGACCCTGGTCAAGGATGGGGCTGCCGCAGTCCGGGCCGTCGAGTCCGAGGCCCCCTCTCTGGCGATATTCGACCTGGAGCAGATGGGAGAACAGGCTTTCTCCAGCTGTCGGACGATCAAGCAGGACCGGCTGCTTAATGCGACGCCTGTCCTTCTGATCTTGCCATCAGGGGCCGGCGATTCTCTCGAAAGCGACTGTTGGGACTGCGGTTGTGATGCCGTTGTTCCTCGGCCCTTGTCGTCGGGACGCCTGTTGGATGCTGCCTGCCGGCTGCTGGGTATCTCGCGCCGCCTGGCAAGGCGCTTCCCGGTAAGCTTCCAGTTGGAACTCCTCGACAACCAGCAGAAAAAACATGCCGGGGCCTGTGTCAACCTCAATACCGGCGGAATGTTTATCGCGACGGAAACGCTCTATCCCGTCGATACCCGTCTGGTTATCGATTTCGTCCTGCCGGGTTATCAGACCGAGTTGCACTGCCCGGTGCGGGTTGCCTGGGTCAATCATCCGGAATGGCTTAAAAAGAATGAAATGCAGTGCGGTTTGGGGGTAGAGTTTCTCAATCCGGAGTCCGGGATCCGGGCGGCCCTGCAGGACTTTCTCGATAGCCTGCCCGTGAGGAAATAGGAACACAGGCGACGGGGCGGAAGATGAGATGCGAGGCTGGAAGGCCTGGAGAGCTCCTTAGGTGCTC
>JBFIMV010000125.1:0-6772 GCA_041611575.1 Desulfuromonadales bacterium
GCGAACCATGTCAATTGCAGATGTCCGGTTGACGAAACATTGATACAGTGAAATACCTCGGGTACATGTTATCCGTCTTCAATTCTTGCAATAAAGTTTTAGCGCTTGCCTATGGATTTATCAAAAAATTACGAACAGCAAATCTATAATGACAAACTGACGACGCTTTACACAAGCAACTGGATCAGCACTGCCGCCACCCTGTCTGTTGCCGCGCTGTATGTTGTATTACAGTTACCGAACCATGACAAGAAAGCGCTTTTCTTCTGGTATGGCTTTCTCGCAGTTATCTACCTCTGTCGTTTCTTCCTGACGAAAAGTTATCTCAAACAGCCTCATTCCCATGAAAAGCAGCGCAAATGGATGCGGTATTTTCGTGTTGCCGTTTTAGTTACAGGCCTGACATTGGGCTCGACCGTTGTTTTTTTCTACCCCCATGATGATGTGCCGCAACAGATATTTACCATACTGATTCTCGCCGGAATGGCTGCCGGCGGACTGACCGTGCTTGTGGCCGACCTGGTCTGCTTCAGGGGATATGTCTGCTCCCTGCTCCTTCCGGTCATCATCTCATGTCTCATTGCCGCCGATTCCTTCTATGTGACGATCGCGCTCCTGCTTTGCATCTTCCTGGCCATCATCCTCCGGGCCAGTCGAAGGTTGAACGATATCGTCACGTCGTCACTGCGACTCCGTTATGAGAACCTGTCCCTCGTCAAAAGCCTGGAGCAGGAAAAAAGCCAGCTGGTCAACCGGCTCGGCCGAATCCTCAATGACAGTTCGAACGAGCTTTACATTGCCGATGCAGCGACGCTGAATTATCTGCAGGTCAACAGAGGGGCGCTTCTGAACCTGGGCCACACGGAAGATGAAATATCACGCATGACCATACTCGATACGATCGTGGATCTCGACAAGGATTCATTCGACGAGCTCATCGAACCGCTGAAAAAACACGTCAAAGATGCCGTTTCTTATAAAACCCTGCATCGACGCAAAGACGGAAGCACCTACCCCGTCGAACTGCGCTTTCAGTTGTCAACCCAGGAAATACCCCAGGTACTGGTTGTCACTGCCCTGGACATCACCGAACGGGACGAGGCCGAACGCAAGCTGCTGCAACAGGCCAATTTTGACCAGCTCACCAAGCTGCCTAACCGCTACTACATGCAGTCCTACATCGGCAGCTCTTTTGCGCGGGCCACCAGGACCCATTCCAAGGTTTCACTCCTGTTCATGGATCTGAACAACTTCAAGGACATCAATGATACGCTTGGACATAGCATTGGTGACGAACTCCTGAAGCAGGTGGCCGACAGGCTCCGCTCGCTGCTCAGGTCCGTCGATACTGCGGCGCGGCTCGGAGGGGACGAATTCCTTGTTCTCCTTGAAGGACTCCAACAGCAGGATCAAGCGGAAGTGGTCATCCAGAAAATTATCGATTCGTTCAAGACTCCCTTTTATGTCGAATCCAATGAGATATTCACTTCTGCCAGTATAGGCATCAGCACCTTTCCCGACGACGGCAATTCCGTTGAATTGCTCATGCAGTATGCCGATACGGCAATGTACAATGCGAAGCGGGACAGCCACCGCAATTACAGCTTCTTCTCTCATGAACTACGGGAATTCATCGATAAACAGCTCACCATAAACAAGCACCTGAGACATGCCGTCAATAAAGGTGAACTCTCGGTATTATATCAGCCGAAAATAAACACCCATGACGAGCGCGTCGTCGGGGCGGAAGCCCTGATCCGATGGCACAATCCCGAACTCGGCAACATTCCGCCGGACGTTTTCATTCCTATCGCTGAAAAATACGGCATTATAGAAGAGATCGGCAACTGGGTTTTGAAGACGGCCTGCATGGAAGCCAGTCGCTGGCAGGAGATTTCAAAACGCCCGTTGCATGTGGCGGTGAATATTTCTCCGAGACAATTCCGGACCACCGATTTTCTTAAAACCATAGACAAGGTGCTCTCTGAAAGCTCTCTGCCTCACCATCTTCTTGAAATAGAAATCACCGAGAGCCTATTGATCCAGGACACGTTGGAACCGCTGAAAATCATGAACGCTCTCCATGATATGAACATATCTCTTGCTCTTGACGATTTCGGGACGGGATATTCATCACTAAGCTATCTGAAACAATTCCCTTTGCAGGTCCTGAAGATTGACCGCAGTTTTATCAGCGACATGCTGGTGAACCAGTTGAACATGTCTCTCGTTGACGCAATCGTCGCCCTGGCGCGAATTCTTGACCTTCACCTTGTCGCAGAAGGCGTTGAAACCCAGGAACAACTGGATTATCTGCGCACGAAAAAAGTGCAGACCATTCAGGGATTCATGATCAGCCCTCCCCTCACGGCAGAAGAGTTCAGGGTTTTTGTCCAGCAATAAAGATAGGTTCAATGACAACTTGGTGGTTTCCCACCAAACGAGTCCTCGTTCTCTTTTGCCAGTTTCTCAAGAAATCTTGCAATTATCCCTTTTTTCTTTGCCGTAGTTTTTGTTCCCGACTTTCGAGAGTACTCCTCTTTGCATTGTTTTGAGCAGAAATAGAGAGTTACATGCTCGAAATGCTGCAGATGTGAAGCGCCTTCTTCTTTAACGTCCATACCGCAAACAGGATCTTTTGCCATAATCGATACCTCCATGACTGTGGTTGAGGGACGTGGAAACCATCTGGTTTATCCCCAAAGCCGTGGAATAAATCCCGGAACCTTTTGCGCATATTCGGCATAGCCTGGATCAAATTCTGCCCGAACGAGTTGTTCTTCTTTTTTGGCCAGGTGGATATAAACAACAACCAGAATCGGGAACATCACCAAGGTGAGAATGGTCGGCCACATGACCAGGAATCCGGCCATGATCAGAATAAATCCGTCGTACTGTGGATGCCTGACAACAGCATAGGGTCCTTCGGTCGCAAGTTTCCCTTGTAGTTGCGCCGCATGCAGAACTTTCCAGGCGCGATAGATGATATAGAAACCGATGACGATCAGAACGTTACTGACCAGGTGAACGGGGTTCATGTGCGGGTCGCCCTGAAAACCGAAAAGCGTATACCACAGGTGCCCACCTGAATGACCAAAGATGTCACTTTCCGGGAACTTGCTCTGCAGCCACCCTGACATGAGGTAGATGGTCAGGGGGAACCCGTACATCTCGACAAACAGGGCAACAATAAATGATGAAAAGGCCCCAAGGGATCGCCAGTCCAGTTTCGTTTTGGGTTTGACGAAGCTGAAGGCAAAGATGATAAAGATCGCCGAGTTGATAAGAACCAGCGTCCAAAGACCGTATGCAGGCATATCGTGGTTCATTACTCACATCGCTAGATGCTCATTTTGCGTAAGCGCAGGGCGTTGCTGACCACCGAGACGGAGCTGAAGCTCATAGCGGCGGCGGCGATCATCGGGCTGAGCAGCAGTCCGAACAGCGGGTAGAGCACTCCGGCGGCAATCGGCACGCCGAGTGCGTTGTAGGCAAAGGCGAAGAACAGGTTCTGACGGATATTGCGCATGGTCGCGTTGCTCAGCTGCCGGGCGCGAACGATGCCGCGCAGGTCGCCCTTGACCAGGGTCACCCCGGAACTGGCCATGGCGACATCGGTGCCGGTGCCCATGGCGATGCCGACCTGGGCCTGGGCCAGCGCCGGGGCGTCGTTGACGCCGTCGCCGGCCATCGCCACGCTGCGGCCCTCGGCCTGCAAGCGCTTGATCTCGGCCGTTTTTTGTTCAGGGAGTACTTCGGCAACCAGGTCATCGATGCCGAGACGTTTCGCCACAGCTTCCGCCGTGGTGCGGTTATCGCCGGTCAACATGACGATGCGCAATCCTGCTTCATGTAGTTGGCGGATCGCTTCCGGAGTCGTCTCCTTGACCGGATCAGCCACACCGAGTAGTCCGGCAGCTTTGCCGTCAATCGCGACGAACATCACTGTCTGTCCTTCCTTGCGCAGCGCCTCCGCTCTCTCGATCAGGGCTTCCGTGGAAATGCCGAGGGTGTCAAAGAGCGCCTGATTACCAAGCGCGACGGACTGGCCGTCAATCCTCCCTGTCACCCCTTTGCCGGTCACGGAATCAAAGTCCTCCGCAGCAAAGAGTTCAACCTTTCGTTCCGCGGCTCCGGCGACAATCGCTTCCGCCAGTGGATGCTCGCTGCCTCGCTCAAGGCTAGCCGCAAGCTGGATCAGGCGCTGTTCTTTTCCTTCATCCATGGCGTGCAAAGCCACCAGTTTCGGCTTCCCCTCGGTCAGGGTGCCGGTCTTGTCGACAACCAGGGTGTCGATCTTACGCATGATCTCGATCGCCTCGGCATTCTTGAACAGCACGCCCTGCGTCGCTCCTTTGCCGGTTGCCACCATGATCGACATGGGCGTGGCCAGTCCCAGGGCACAGGGGCAGGCGATGATCAACACGGCGACCGCGTTGATCAGGGCGTGCGCCAGCGCCGGTTGCGGCCCAATCAGGGACCAGATGGCAAAGGTCAGCAGCGCGATGCCGACCACTACCGGCACGAACCAGCCGGCCACCTGGTCGGCGAGCTTCTGGATCGGAGCGCGGCTGCGCTGGGCGTCGGCAACCATCTGGACAATCTGGGCCAGCAGGGTTTCGCTGCCGACCTTCTGGGCCTCCATGACCAGAGAGCCGGTGCCGTTCACAGTCGCGCCGATCAGCCGGTCTTCAGCCGCTTTCGCCACCGGGATCGGCTCGCCGGTGACCATCGACTCGTCGACGGAACTGCTGCCTTCGAGAACGACACCGTCGACCGGCACTTTCTCCCCCGGGCGGATACGCAGGCGATCGCCGGGCTGCACCTGGTCGAGAGGGATGTCCTCCTCGCTGCCGTCAGCGGCGACCCGCCGTGCGGTTTTCGGTGCCAATCCAAGCAGGGCGCGGATTGCCGCACCGGTCTGACTGCGCGCTCTCAATTCCATCACCTGACCGAGCAGCACCAGGGTGACAATGACGGCGGCTGCTTCAAAATAAACCGCGACCTCACCGTCAGGCCCACGAAAGGCGGCCGGGAAGATGTCGGGGAACAGGCTGGCGATCAGGCTGTAGCCATAGGCGACGCCGGTGCCCAGGCCGATCAGCGTGAACATGTTGAGGTGACGGCTGACCAGTGACTGCCACCCGCGCACGAAAAAGGGCCAGCCTCCCCAGAGGACCACCGGGGTGGCGAGCAGCAGTTCGGCCCAGGCCAGTACCTGATGGGTCGCCAGCCGTTGCAAGGGCAGGCCGAACATCGGCCCCATAGCCAGGATGACCACGGGAACGGTTAGAATCAGACTGACCCAGAAACGCCGCGTCATGTCGGTCAACTCTTCATTGTCTTCTTCTTCGGCGGAGACCATCATCGGTTCCAGGGCCATGCCGCAGAGCGGACAACTCCCCGGCCCCTGTTGAACAATTTCGGGGTGCATCGGGCAGGTATATTCCCGGGACGCATTAGCCGGGTCAACGGTTGCGGGCTGTGGGTGAAGATAGGCTTCCGGATCGGCGATAAATTTCTCCCGGCACTTGGTGGAGCAAAACAGGTACTCCGTTCCCTCGTGGGTATGAGAGCCGGCGTTTTTCTCTGCACGGATGGTCATGCCGCAAACCGGGTCCCTGGCAGGATCTTTTACAAAGGCACCGGGATCGGCCGTGAACTTCTCCCGGCATTTCTCGGAGCAGAAGGCGAAGGTTTTCCCCTGCCATTGGGCCGTTCCCCCTTTGGATTCGAGGGTTGTTTCCATGCCACAAACAGGGTCTCTCATGGCTCAGTCCTTTCTTAAGGCATTTAGGCTTATCGGAACAGGCTTTCCAGGTTGACTGACGCCCCGCCCGAACGCGCCTGCTTCAACTGCTCGGCGGTCAGCACCTTGCGGGCTTCGCTCACGGCCTGCAGATGACGAACCTGAATATCACCTTCAAGTTTCTGGACTTTGCGAACCTGTGTCTCTGCGTCTTTGAGCGTCCAGTTGTCGCCAGAAAGCAAATCAGCGAGGGCCAAGCGGGCGATCTTCACCTCAGCGGCGTTGCGGATGTTGTCGTTGCGGCACTCCGTGTGAATCGTCTTGAGTTTATTCACCTGATCGGCGGACAGTCCGAGTTCTTCGGCGCGGTCAAGAAAGAACATGTGCTCCATGCGCTTTCCCATCATTCCCATGTCCCCAGATCCCATCATGTCGCCCATACCTTGCCCCATCATGCCGGCCATCCCCTGGCCCATCATCGACATCATGGACCCCGAAGATTTATCCGCCATGCAGGGCATCTGCCCCATGTCCATCCCCTGTTGTTTCATCATCCCCTGGGAGGGTGAGGTCGCAGGAACGTCCGTACCGCCCGGGTGGTGGCCCTCATGTTCAGAAGCCGCAAAGCCGGAAAGGGTCGTTGCCCCCAGGAAGAGGCTGATCAAGAGTGCTGTGAGTAGCGATTTTTTCATGTCTGTCTCCTTTATTGTTGAGAGAATAGTGTGGGGGTCAACGAACAGGCCCGTCTAAGCCTTGTGCTCAGCGTCGCCGTCTTTGCCGTTCTGTTTTTTATGGCCATGCCCGCCGCAGCAACCACCCCTGCGCATCATCATGAAAAAGAATGCGCCGATTGCCAAATACCAGAGGATGTCACTCCAGTTCGCGTTCATAAGTCACCTCGCTTCTTCGATCGATATTGATGACACTCTCGGCCGTCATCATTTGCCAGGGCCTTGAGGATGGGACAGTCCTCGATCGGGCCGTGCCCATCGCACAGAGCGTTCAGCTGCTCAAGGGCATTCA
>JBFIMV010000126.1:0-6745 GCA_041611575.1 Desulfuromonadales bacterium
AGGCCCTTGCCGCTTTACGCCTGCTGACGGAAATGGAAGGGATCATTCCGGCCCTCGAAAGTGCCCACGCCATTGCCCACCTGCTTGAACTGGCACCGCAGCTGCCGGCCGATGCCGTCGTGCTGGTGTGTCTCTCCGGCCGTGGCGACAAAGACATTCACACCGTCGCCGAAGCGATGGGATTCGAACTCTAGAAAAGGGACGCGACACGGGGCACGGACATGGAAAGAATAGGCTTTCCGTGCGAACGCGCCTGTATCGCCGTCATATTGAATGAAATTCACTGAACTTGATCTCCCGGAAGACGTCATGCGCGGCATCGCGCAGGTCGGCTTCATCGACCTGACGCCGGTACAGGAGGAATCGATCCCCCTCGCGCTGAAAGGGCTTGACGTCGCCGCCCAGGCTCAGACCGGCACCGGCAAAACGGCTGCCTTCCTGATCTCCCTCTTTACCCGGTTGACGCGCATGCCGCCAGCGTCGAAAAAAGGGCCCAGGGCGCTGATCCTGGCGCCGACCCGCGAGCTGGTCGTGCAGATCTGCGCCGATGCGGAAGGGCTCGGGACCTTCTGCCCCTTCAAGGTGCAACCGATATTCGGCGGGGTCGATTACGAGAAGCAGCGTCAGGCCCTGCAGGCTGGTGTCGACGTGATCGTCGCCACCCCCGGTCGTCTCATCGACTACGCCAAGCAGAATGTTTTCACCCTCAAGGATGTCGAAGCCCTGGTCATCGATGAAGCCGACCGGATGTTTGACATGGGCTTTATAAAGGACCTGCGCTATATCCTGCGCAAGCTGCCGCCCTTCGAGAAACGCCAGACGATGCTCTTCTCGGCGACGCTGTCGCAGCGGGTCATGGAGCTTGCCTACGAGTTCATGAACCTGGCAGAGCGGGTGCGTATCGTCCCCGAACAGGTGACGGCCGAGCGCGTCGAGCAGATCGTCTACCATGTATCCCGGCGGGAGAAGTTCCCTCTGCTCCTCGGGTTGCTGAAGAAGGAGGTCGACGATGTCCGCGTCCTGATCTTCATCAACACCAAGAAGGAAGGCGAGCATTTGTCCGGCCGGCTGCGCATCAACGAATTCAGGGTGGCGGTCCTCTCGGGAGACATCGAACAGAAAAAACGCTTGCGCATTCTCGAAGATTTCAAGGCCGGCAAAATCAACTTCCTGGTCGCTACGGACGTCGCCTCGCGCGGTCTGCATATCGAAGGGGTCACGCACGTGATCAACTACGACCTGCCGCAGGACGCCGAGGATTACGTCCACCGCATCGGCCGTACGGCAAGGGCGGGGGCAGGGGGCAAGTCGATCAGTTTCGCCGACGAAGACCTGGCATTTTTCCTCCCTGACATCGAGGAGTACATCGGTCAGAAAATTCCAAGCACCGTGCCGCAGGAGGAAGACCTCTGTCACGACTACAAGCGCGGAACCCTGCACAAGAAATCGCCCGTGCCTGAAAAGCGGGTTGCCAGTGGCAAGGGGCCCCGGCCGCGCCGACGCCGCTCGGGGAGAAAGCCGCCTTCCGGCGGGTCGGGGAAGTGATCCGATGGCGCAACTTCCACTCATGGGTCTGGAAGGGTGCACCCATTGTCCTCGCCTGAGGGCCTTCATGGAACAGCTCAAGCCGGCCAGGAACCGTCGTCGCGAGGAGTACCGAAACGCTCCGGTCAACGGTTTCGGCGACCTGGATGCGCGGCTTTGCCTGGTCGGACTTGCTCCCGGGGCGCATGGGGCGAACCGCACCGGAAGACCCTTTACCGGTGACGGAGCGGGGGACTTCATGTACCCGCTGTTACACGAGGCGGGATTGTCAAGTCAGGCAGAGTCGGTAGCCGTCGATGATGGCCTGAGTCTCCAGGGTCTCTACATCACCAATGCGGTCAAGTGTCTGCCGCCTGACAACCTCCCGCATGCGTCAGAGTTCGCCAACTGTCGCCGGTATCTGGCGAAGGAGCTCAAGGAGCTGAAGAAGCTGCGCGTCGTGATCGCTCTCGGCCAGGCTGCCCACGTCAGCCTCCTGCGATTGTTCCGGGAGCAGGGGGCCGCCGGCCGCATGGCGGACCACCCGTTTGGCCACGGAACAAGGTCTCGGCTGGGAAATGGCCTCTGGCTGCTCAGCAGTTACCACACCAGCCGCTATAATGTGCAGACCGGACGTATCACCAGGGAGATGTTCCGTGATCTTCTGGCTCAGGCCAGGATGCTGGCCCGGGGAGAAAACGGTTGATATCTCCCGGTCTAATCCGATAAAATTCAAATCTTTACGGAAAGATGCATGCGAGATGTCGAATATTTCTCAGACATTGGGGGCTCTCAAGGCCCGTGGGAAAAAAGCTCTGATCACTTTCGTGACGGCAGGCGACCCGGACCTTGCGACCTGTGAACAGATCGTTCATGCACTCGTGGAGTCCGGTGTCGATCTGATCGAACTCGGCTTCCCCTTCTCGGATCCGATGGCGGATGGCCCGGTAATCCAGCTGTCTTCAGAGAGGGCATTGAAAGCGGGGACAACGTTGCGTGGCGTGCTGTCGATGGTCGAAAGGGTCCGGCAGCACAGCAACGTGCCGATTGTGCTCATGGGTTACTACAACCCCGTTTTTGTCTACGGCCTCGACGCCTTTGCCCGGGATGCCGCTCGAGCAGGTGTGGACGGTTTACTGTTGGTGGACCTGCCGCCCGAGGAGGCTGGCGAGCTTCATCCGCTTCTCAAGCAGGCGGGAATCGACCTGATAACGTTGCTCGCCCCGACGACGGGTGATCAGCGTGCCGCGCGTCTTGCCGCCTGCGGCGAGGGCTTTCTCTATTACGTATCGATGACCGGCGTGACCGGCAGCAAGCAGGTCGATGCCGGCGCCATCGCTGCGGCGGTCAATGGGCTCAGATCGATCAGCCCGGTCCCCGTAGCCGTCGGCTTCGGAGTTGCGACTCCGGAGGATGCCCGTGATGTAGCGCAGATCGCCGATGCGGTCGTCGTCGGCAGTGCCCTGGTTCGACTGATCGCTGAGCATGGCGGGTCGCCCGGTCTGATTGACGAAGTCCGGAGCTATGTCGCGCAGCTGAAGGCGGCGATTTGAGTTATTGTTCACTGAATATCTGGACAAACAGCATGTGCCGGTCAAAATAATTCTTCGAGACTGGCGGAACTTCCAGTAGCTCGGCATGATGCCGGGATCGCTGCCTGCAGTAGAATGGTGCGAACGTCTCCAAGGGGGCGTTCGGGTCGCACGCAAAGAGAGGTGGATCATGGCCTGGTTTAAAAAGTCGAAGGCGCCGATTGCGCAGGTTGAGAAAAAGACCGTTCAAGTACCGGAAGGTCTCTGGACAAAGTGCAAGAATTGCGAAGAAATAATCTATACCAAGGAAATCGAGCGCAACTGCAATGTTTGCCCGAAGTGCGACTATCATTTCCGCATCAGCGCGCGTGAACGGATCTCCCTGGTGATTGATGAAGGGACCTTTTCCGAGACGGATGCCAACATGATGTCGGTCGACTTCCTGAAGTTCAAGGATTCGAAAAAATACGTTGACCGGATCAAGGCAGCCGTCAAGAAAAGCGGCGGCGGAGACGCCATTATCACCGGCTTTGGCCAGATGAACGGCATGGAGGTGGTCGTCGCGGTTTTTGACTTCGGATTTCTCGGCGGCAGCATGGGCTCCGTGGTCGGCGAGAAGATAACGCGTGCGATCGAACTCGGGTTGGAGAAAAAAGCGCCGGTTCTGATCTTCTCCTCTTCGGGCGGGGCACGCATGCAGGAAAGCATCATGTCACTCATGCAGATGGCAAAGAGCAGTGCCGCCCTGGCCAAGCTGAAGAAGGCAGGAATCCCTTTCATTTCGGTGTTGACCGATCCGACCACCGGCGGAGTGACGGCGAGTTTCTCCATGCTCGGAGACTTGAATGTGGCTGAGCCGAAGGCCCTCATCGGCTTTGCCGGTCCACGGGTCATCGAACAGACCATCCGGCAGAAACTTCCTGAAGGATTCCAGCGTTCTGAATATCTTCTCGAACACGGCATGATCGACATGATCGTCACCAGGCAGGAAATGAAAGAGCAGCTTTCCCGGGCACTGCGTATTTTTACCAGGCAACCGCCCGCCTACTGAGCCGGTGAATTTCCAGGAAAGTCTCGACTATCTCTACGGGCTGCAGGTCTTCGGCGTCAAGCTTGGCCTGCAGAATATGCAGGCTCTTGAGAATCGACTTGCGGCGCTGCGTGCCCAGGTTCCCTGCGTCCACATCGCCGGAACGAACGGCAAGGGGTCGGTCAGCACCTACCTCGCGGAGATATTAAGGCATTCCGGGCTGCGTGTCGGGTTGTACACGTCCCCGCATCTGCACTGTTTTTCGGAGCGTATCCGGATTGACGGAGTCCCGCTCTCTCACGAACGCATTGCGTCTCTGGCTGAGCAAGTGCGGCGCGCGGCAAAAGATATTCCAGTCACCTTTTTCGAGGCGACGACAGCCATCGCCATGATGGCTTTTCGGGAAGATGACGTCGATATCGCCGTCATTGAGACCGGTCTGGGTGGCCGCCTTGATGCAACCAACATCGTCCGCCCCATGCTGTGCCTCGTGACCCCGGTCAGCTTGGACCACCGCGAACACCTGGGTGACAGCCTCGCGGCAATCGCCGGGGAGAAGGCGGGAATCATCAAGCCGGGCGTCCCGGTTGTTTCGGGACTGCAAGACGCCGAGGCCGCAGCCGTGCTGCTGGACGTGGCATGCAAGAACAAATCGACCCTGCAGATGGCCGGCAGGGATTATTACCGGCAGGGAACGCACGCTGCCCTGGAAGTTCGTGGCCCCGATTATGTCATTGACGGATTGTCCTGCGGGTTGCCGGGTGACCACCAGCTCGACAACCTGGCCCAGGCCGTTGCTGCGGCCATGCAGTTGAGAGAGCAAGGGGTCCCCGTCACGGACGAGGCGATACGTCTTGCCGGGCGTACGGCTTCCTGGCCGGGTCGCCTCGAATGGTGGCGGGGGGCACGGGAGATTCTGCTTGATGTCGCCCACAATCGTGCGGGCATCTGCTGCCTGGCTGATTATCTCAGGCATGAGGGGCTCTTGAAAGTAAGGTTGGTTGTCGGTATGAGTGGCGAACGTGACCCCAGCGAAGTCCTCATGCCGTTGGCAGGGATTGCCAGCCAGCTTCACGCAGTTCCGGTATCACAGGCAACTTCCGTGGCGACGGATCGCATCGTTCTCTGGGGCCTCGGTCAGGGGATCACCTCGCTGTCACACGCTCTTGCCTCGGAAGGCCTGGCCGCCGCCCGACAGGATGCTTGCCGGGACGAACCGGTGGTGGTCTGCGGGTCATTGTATCTCGTTGCCGAATTGCGGCAGCATTTGATGGAACAGGATTGTGCCGCGGCGACCAGGGACGCGGTCTTACCATGAATTGATGATGACGGACAGGCTGATGAGACGCGTATCCATAGGTGCAATGATTTCTATCCTTTTGGCCGCCGGGCTTCTGCTCTGGGGGCCCCTGTCTCAGGATGCGGCCGCTCAAGCGGGGATCACGGTCGGTTATGCCATAGACAAAAACGGCCTGGGCGTATCCTCCCGACAAGTTGACCAGTTGGGGAGTTACCTTGAGAAGCGGCTGGCCATGCCGATAAAGGTGCGCAGCTTTGCCAATGAAGATCAACTTTACGTCTGGCTGACCCGCTATCGTGAAGTCGATATCGCCTGGCTGAGTCAGGAAATGCTGGCGACCGTTCCATCGGGGCAGCTGTATCCGCTTGCCTCGGCGATGACAGGTAACACAGAAACCGATGGAATGCTGCCGCGAGGGACGATCGTGGCGCGTCATGACCTGGATGTCGCGCTGATGCAACAGGCCCAGGCTGCCCTGGTGAGAATGCATGAAACCGCTGAAGGTGAGTCTCTCCTAGCGCAATTGGCGCTGACTTCTTTTGCGGAGCCTGCCGGCATAGTCTCTCGGACAGCTCCTGCCATGGCCCGGCCGTCGGGTCAATTACCGCCTGCCGCATCACCCGTCACCGTTGACACTACGGCAGCAACGACCGGTACTCAGGTTCCCGATGCTGCGATTGTGCCGTCCGCGTCTGCTGTTCCGGCCGTGCAAGCCGGTGATGCTGACAAGGTCAGCGACGCGGGAGCGGCCATTGCCGAACCGACGTCCGATGAGCAGGCCCCGATCTCCCTTTCCGCCGATTCCCTGACGTATCAAGCCGAAGACGACAGCTACGAGGCCACGGGCGATGTCGTCCTGCGCCAGGGCGATGTCGAATTGCAGGCAGAGTCTCTTCTCTGGCAGGCGGCAACCCAGGATGCTGCGGCCCGTGGCAAGGTGCAATTGCGCCAGCCGGGAACAGAAGTCTACGGCGAACAGATGCTGTATAATCTGGCGACCGGCCACGGCAAGGTGCGAAGCGGGAGCGTCTTCGTGCGCGAGGGGAATTTCCACCTGTCGGGTGGCCAGGTCGAAAAAATGGGTGAGACGCAATTCCGGGTTGAGCAGGGCAACTTTACGACCTGTGACGGGGTCGTGCCGGACTGGAAATTTTCGGCTGAAGAGGTCGATGTGACCCTGGGCGGATATGCCAAAGCCAGAAACGTATGGTTCCATGTCAGGGATGTGCCGCTTCTTTACACCCCTTATCTGCTCTTCCCGGTCAAGACCGAAAGGGAGTCGGGATTGCTGGCCCCCTGGTTCGGTTATTCCAGCAGCAGAGGGGCGCGTGCCTCGCTGGCCTGGTACCAGGTGATCGA
>JBFIMV010000127.1:0-6735 GCA_041611575.1 Desulfuromonadales bacterium
ATGATGCGCGCCAGGGTGGTCGGATTGACCGGCTCGACGTAGGTGCGGTCGGCGAAGTCCGGGTCGGTCATGATGGTTGCCGGATTGGAGTTGAGCAGGACGACTTCGAATCCTTCTTCCTTGAGGGCCTTGCAGGCCTGGGTTCCGGAGTAGTCGAACTCGCAGGCCTGGCCGATGACGATTGGTCCGGCGCCGACGATCAGAATCTTTTTTATGTCCGTTCTTTTTGGCATCAATAATTCCGTATCTATGGTGTTGAATTTAAAGACATGCTTTTACCAGCCCCCAGCCCCCGGGTGCTAGCTGCCGCCCCTGGTCTCTTCCATCAGCTTGATGAAGTCGTCGAAGAGGTAATTGGCGTCATGGGGACCCGGCGACGCCTCGGGATGATACTGGACCGAGAATGCCGGAAAGGTCTTGTGACGCAAACCCTCGACCGTGTTGTCGTTCAGGTTGATGTGGGTCACCAACGCGTCGTCACGCAGCGAGTCGGCATCGACCGCAAAACCATGGTTCTGGGAGGTGATTTCGACGTTGTGCCCCTCCCCTCTCCGCACCGGCTGATTGCCGCCGCGATGACCGAACTTGAGCTTGTAGGTGCGGCCCCCCAGGGCGATGGAGAGCAGCTGGTGACCGAGGCAGATACCGAACAGCGGCACCTTGCCGAGCAACTGGCGGATACTTTCCTGGGCGTAGGTGATCGGTTCCGGGTCGCCGGGGCCGTTGCTGAGGAAGACGCCGTCTGGCTGCATGGCGAGGACATCCGCTGCGGTTGTCGACGCCGGCACGACCGTAACGTCACATCCCCGGGCGACCAGGTTGCGCAGGATGTTGCGCTTGATGCCGAAATCGTAGGCGACGACCTTGAAGCGCGGTTTGCCCTCCGGCGCGCCGTATCCCTGCTCCAGGCTCCAGACGCTTTCCTTCCAGTGGTAAGGCTCGTTGCAGGTGACGTGCTGCACCAGGTCCTGGCCGACGATCGACGGTGCGGCCTTTGCCTTGGCGACCAGGCTGTCGGCATCGAGGTCGATGGAAGAAAGCACGCCGGTCTGGGCTCCCTTGTCACGGATATGGCGGACCAGTGCGCGGGTGTCGATGCCGGCGATGCCGATAATGCCGTTCTCCTTGAGATAGGCATCGAGGGTCATCTCCGAGCGCCAGTTGCTGGGTGTCTCGCAAGCTTCCTTGACGACGAAGCCGGACAAATGCGGACGTGACGATTCGACGTCCTCACGGTTGACGCCGTAGTTGCCGATCAGCGGATAGGTCATGGTGACGATCTCACCATGATAAGACGGGTCGGTCAGGATTTCCTGGTAACCCGACATGCTGGTATTGAAGACTACCTCCCCGGAGATTTCCCCGGATGCCCCCAGGGCGCGGCCGTAAAATACCCGGCCATCAGCGAGGGCCAATGCTGCTTTCATAAACGACTCCTTGTTGAGATGCTGCATGAAATATATGTTGGAACTATATGTTTTTATGTACTTTCATGTCGCATCATTCCGGTAAGCGATCTTGCCGCCCACAATGGTGCAGACGGCCGCTCCCTTCAAGTCCCAGCCATCGAAGGGGGTGTTCTTGCTCTTGCTGCGCAGCTTCTGTGCGTCGACTTTCCAGCTCAGCCCGGAGTCGATCACCGTAACGTCGGCAACGGCACCGACCTTGAGGCTGCCGCCCTCCAGGCCGAGGACCGTGGCAGGTCCACTGGTGAGCAGAGTAACCGCCCGACCGAGGTCGATCACGCCGTCGGCCACCAGCTTCAGTGTGAGCGGCAGTGCTGTTTCAAGCCCGACGATGCCGTTCATGGCGAGGTTGAACTCGACGTTCTTCTCGTCGAGATGATGCGGTGCATGATCGGTGGCGATGGCGTCGACGGTGCCGTCGGCCAGCCCCTTGAGCAGCGCCTGGCGGTCTTCCTCACTGCGCAGCGGCGGATTCATCTTGGCGTTGGTGTTGTAGCCGCGCACCGCTTCGTCGGTCAGGGTGAAATGATGCGGGGCGACCTCACAGGTGACCCTGACGCCGCGCGCCTTGGCCTGGCGCACCAGCTCGATCGAACCCTTGGTCGACACGTGGGCGACGTGCAGGTGGGCGCCGGTGAACTCGGCCAGCATGATGTCGCGCGCCGTGGCAGCATCTTCAGCCACCCAGGGGATCCCCTTGAGGCCGAGTTCGGTGGCGACCGGGCCGTCGTTCATGACCCCCTCGCCCACCAGCTGCAGGTCTTCGGCGTGGGTGATGACCGTCATGCCGAAGGGGCGCGCGTACTCCATCGCCCGGCGCATCAGCTCGCTGTTGCGGACCGGCTTGCCGTCGTCGGAGATGGCCGGGCAGCCGCATTCGCGCAGCTCGCCGATTTCGGAGAGCGATTCGCCGTCGAGACCCTTGGTGATGCTGGCGACCGGGTAGACGCGGCAGTGGCCTTCTTTCGCGGCCTTGTCGAGGATGTAGCGGGTCACCACCTGGTTGTCGTTGATCGGCTTGGTGTTCGGCATGCAGGCGACCGCGGTGAAGCCGCCGGCGACCGCAGCGGCGGTCCCGGAGACAATATCTTCCTTGTACTCCAGGCCCGGATCGCGCAAATGGACGTGTATGTCGATCAGGCCCGGAGTCACCAGCTTGCCGGCGGCGTCGATCACTTCGGCGCCCTTGGCGTCAAGCTTCTCACCGATCGCGGCGATCTTGCCCTTCTCAATCAGGACGTCGCGGATACCGTCAATTCCCTGTGAAGGGTCGATGACCCGGCCACCCTTGATCAGCAGATTTTTCATATGTTCACCTCTTGTCAGGTCAGAGTTCACGAAGACTGGGTCTGCATCGATTCGACGCCGCTCACCAGGTACAGCAGCGCCATGCGCACGGCCACGCCGTTCTCGACCTGGTCGAGGATGACGTTCTGCAAGCCGTCGGCGACGTAGGAAGAGATCTCCACGCCGCGGTTCATCGGGCCGGGGTGCATGACGATGGCGTCCGGCTTGGCGAGCTTGATGTTGTTCAGGTTCAAGCCGTAAAAACGCGCGTATTCACGCAGGCTCGGCAGCAGCGTCTTGCCCTGCCGCTCCAGCTGGATGCGCAGCATCATGACGACGTCGACACCCTTGATCGCCTCACGCATATCGGTGAAGACCTCGACGTTGCCGAGGCGCTCGATGCCGGGCGGGAGCATCGTCCCCGGGGCGCACAGGCGAACCTTGGCCCCCATCTTCGACAGGGCATAGATATCGGAGCGCGCCACCCGGCTGTGAGTGATGTCACCGACGATGGCGACCTCCAGCCCTTCGATCCGCCCCTTGTGCTGGCGCATGGTCATGAGGTCGAGGAGCGCCTGGCTCGGGTGTTCATGGGCACCGTCGCCGGCGTTGATGACCGAACAATGCTCGAGTCGCTCCGCCAGGTAGTGCGGGGCGCCGGAGTGGCCGTGGCGGATGACGATGATGTCCGGCGCCATCGCCTCGATATTCTTCGCTGTATCCTCCAGCGTTTCACCCTTGGTTGTCGACGAGGTCGACCCGGAGATGTTGACCGTATCGGCCGAAAGGCGCTTGCCGGCGATTTCGAAGGAGAGGCGGGTGCGGGTGCTCGCCTCGAAGAACGCATTGATGATCGTCTTGCCGCGCAGGGTCGGGACCTTCTTGATGTCGCGGGTGTTGATCTCGCGGAAGGCCTCGCCCGTGTCGAGGATCAGCTGGATGTCCTCCCGTGAGAGGTTTTCGATGCCGAGAATGTGCTTGTGCTTGAATGACATGCTGCGCCTCCTGCCTTTATGGCTTGATGAGCCGGACCTCGATCGGGTTCCCGTCTGCATTGAAATCGACAGCGACATCCTCGCCGCGCGCTGTCGGCACATTCCGGCCGACGTAATCGGCACGGATCGGCAGTTCGCGGTGGCCGCGGTCGATCAGGACCGCGAGCTGGATGGTGCTGGGCCGGCCGAAGTCCATCAGGGCGTCCATCGCCGAGCGGATGGTGCGACCGGTATAGAGGACGTCGTCGATCAACACGACATGGCGACCATCCAGCGGAAACGGGATGTCGGTCCGGCCGATCGGCAGGTTGCCGCGTGCGGCGAGGTCGTCGCGGTACATGGTGATGTCGACCGTGCCGAGAGGGACTTCGGTTCCTTCTATTTCGCTGATGCGCTTGCGGAGCAACCTGGCCAGGTCGACGCCGCCGCTGCGGATGCCGACCAGGGCGAGATTTTCGCACCCCTTGTTGTGCTCCAGAATTTCATGGGTGATCCTGGTGACAGCGCGGGCAATGCCCGCCTTGTCCAGAATCACGGTCTCAGCCTTGGCCATGGGCTACCTCCGTCGGCAAAAGGGCAAAAAAAAGACCTCCCCGTTCAGACACGGAAAGGCACAGATTGTTTCTTTTGCAGTCATGGTGATGCATTGCGGCCACCCTTGCCGACCTCTCTGGATCGACTTAAAAGGAGACATCCTCCAGCAAACTTTCGGCACTATAGCAAGGGGTCCTGATGGAGTCAACGGCAAACCCCGCCATGCTGCACGTTTTCTTGCGGCCCTTGTTCTCTGACCTTCGACATGCGTTATAATGAGCTTGCAAGTTCAATTATCAGAGAGGAAAACCATGAACGTCACCTATCCAATAACGGTCTTCTACGACGGCGCCTGCGGCGTCTGCTCGACCGAAATGGACTACTACAAAACCCAGGCCGATGAGCGCGTCTCCTTCGTTGACATCGCCGCCGCGGACTTCGATGCCGCCCGTTACGACAGGACGCCGGACGATTTTCTTAAAATGCTGCACGTCTGCGATGCTCAGGGGCAATTCTTCACCGGGGTCGAGGCGTTTCGCCGCCTGTGGGAAGCCCTCCCCTCGCCTTTCTATCCGATGCTCTCGGGATTTGTCGGTCTGCCGGGAGTCAACCTCGCGGCGCGTACCGGCTACGCCGTGTTCGCCCGTTTCCGCCATCTGCTGCCGGGCCCCCGCAACGGCAGTTGCCCCATGCCGAAGCAAAACGGCATCACCAAACATTGAGGAAAACCTCATGGCCTACGACGAACACCTGGCCGACCGCATCAGGCAGACATTTCATGACCTAAATGCGGTTGCCGAAGAAAAAAAGATGATGGGCGGACTGTGTTTCCTGGTGAACGACAAGATGTGCGCAGGCGTCGTTAACGACACCCTCATGGCGCGCATCGATCCGGAGGTTTATGCTCAGGCTCTGGAACGGGAGGGGTGCCGCGAGATGGATTTCACCGGCCGCCCGATGCAGGGTTTCGTCTTTGTTGAACCGGAGGCGCTCGATGACGACCGTGATCTGGAGTCCTGGATCAGGCTGTGCCTCGACTACAACCCGAAAGCGAAGAGCAGCCGGCGAAAAACGAAGCGGTCACAGAAAGGGCCATAATGTATTTGAGCTTATGATTATTCAACGAACCCGATAGACTACTATTCCCGGCTTTCCAGCCAGATAGTTCAACAGGTCCTCATCGACAACCCGCCTGACATCAGCACGAGACGAAGCATGTCGAAGCCGGACATGCCCATTTTTCTTCACCACTATGCCCGTGTGACTGACATCCAGTCCGTCCGCATCGCTGTAAACGCCGAGATAATCCCCCGACTGCAGCGCGGCAAGCACCTGCTCGTCAATTTGTCCGGTGGGAATGTAGTCTATCGCCCGCTCGACGATATCGATGCCGGGCAGCCAGAGAGAACCGTCTTTGCGCAGGTTGAGGTGCTTGATCATCCGGGCGGTCCTCCCCTGCCCTATCACCCGGCTTGCGTCGATGACCATCGTGTCGCGGTCTGCGACCCAGTCGCTGAAAAAATGTCGACGGTGGCGGTAGCTGACCAGGCCGTCACGGTATCTTACCCGGCGCAATTGCGTGGCGAACTCCGCATCATGCGCCGAGCGACGCATCGCCTCAACGGCATCGAGGAAAGTAAAACAATCCAGACGGGAGAGGTCAGTCACCAGTTTTTCCGGCTGACCGGGCCCTCCGATTAAAGTGTTTTCCGCGTAGGGGGTGCCAAGGAAAGCTTCAGAAAGGGCAACAATGAATGCACCGGTTTCGTGATGTGACGCTGCGACAGTCGCCGATGAAATCGACAGGTGAAGCGCTGTGGTACAGCAGAAACTCACGATGAGCGCGCGCATATTCATAACAGCCCACAAGTTCCGAGAAGTAACGGCGTATGATTCATACAATCCGGATCATAACACGAGCAAAAACCGCGCGCCATCTGCGGCTGAAGGTAAGCTGGAGTTGAGAGTAGACAGTTTATTTCAAAACGGTTTTCGATTGACCGGAAAACGTCCTGAGACTAGCATCTACTATCCATTCGAGGAGGACTGCATGGAGAGCACGCAAGACACATCGGCCGAGAATTTCGGATTGGGAGAGCGGGTGCGCGGCCTGCGTCAGAAGCGCAGCTACACCCTGCAGGACCTGGCGGCAAAAACCGGCCTCGCCAAGTCATTGCTCGAGCAGCTTGAGAGCGATCAGTACAACCCGCCGGTGGCCACACTCTTTAAAATCGCCAAAGCCCTCGAGGTGAACGTCGCCCACTTTTTCCAGGACCAGGAAGAGGACCTCAAGGTTGCCCTGACCCGGGTGGCTGAACGAATTCACTCGGTCAAGCGCAGCCATCAGCAGGACGGCGAGGTCGGCTACTCCAACGCCTCTCTCGAAGTCCACAAGGGGCGCAAGCTGATGCAGCCGCTGCTGGTAACCTTCGATGTCATGGAAAAGCGCGACA
>JBFIMV010000128.1:0-6712 GCA_041611575.1 Desulfuromonadales bacterium
ATCTGCCCGCACATGCTGACCAACCGGCCGATCATCGTCTCGGACGAGGCGACCATCCGCATCGAGGTCAAATCTCTCGACGAGGACGTCGTTTTTACCGCCGATGGCCAGGTGGGCATGCCGCTGCAGGGCGGCGACGTGATCGAACTGCGCAAATCACGGCACAGCACCCTGCTGGTCAAGAGCCCGACCAAGGACTTTTTCGAAGTCCTGCGCACCAAGCTGCGCTGGGGGGAAAGATAGTGCTGAGTGCTGGGTGCTGAGTGCTGAGTGAGAAACTGATGACCGCAGTGAAGCGGGTGCCATGCTCCTGAATCTGACCATTAGCAATTTCGCCATCATCGATCGACTGGAAGTGGAGTTCGCCGAAGGGTTCAACGTCCTGACCGGCGAGACCGGTGCCGGCAAGTCGATCATCCTTGATGCCGTCGGGCTGCTGCTTGGCGACCGGGCGCGTCCCGACCTGGTGCGCTCCGGTGCCGAAGAGGCGACCGTCGCGGCGTTGTTTGACCTGACGGGGCGCCATGATCTCCGGCAGGCGTTCGTCGATGCCGGTTTTGACGTGGACGAAGAACTGGTTCTGCGCCGGGTTGTCCAGTCCGGAGGCCGCAGTCGCGCCTACGTCAACGGTACCCTGGCCACCCTCGGGCAGTTGCAGCCCCTGGCCGAACGCCTGGTGGCGGTCTGCGGGCAGCATGAACACCAGGGTCTGCTGCAACGCGGCGTGCACCAGGCGATGCTCGATCATTACGGCGGCCTGGCCGAGCCGCTGGCAGCATATCGAAGATCCTTTGAAGCGCTCCAAGATGTCGCCCGCCGGCTCGAACGGCTCGAAGAGTCCGAGCGCGACCGGAGCAGGAGGCTCGCTGAGCTGCACTTTCAGAGCGACGAAATCGCGGCGGCACAGCTGGTCCCCGATGAGGAGGAGGCGCTGCAGTCCGAGCGGCTCCTGTTGCAGAACGCCGAGCGCCTGGAGGGGCTTGCCCGGCAGGGCTACGAGTCTCTCTATGGCGGTAGTGGCGCCGTCTGCGAGATACTGGGTGGCCTCGCCGGAGAAATGCAGGCCGCCGGCCAGATAGATACCGGTCTTGGCGTTCACGCCGAAACCCTGCGCCGCAGCCTGTTCGACCTGGAAGACGTGGCGATCCAGCTGCGGAGCTATCTCGATCGGCTCGGTCACGAACCGGAACGGCTGGAGCAGATTGAGGCCCGCCTGGCGCTGCTTGCCAGGCTGAAGAGAAAATACCAGGGGTCCCTGGCCGAGATTCTCGTCATGAAGGACGCTTTCGAGGGAGAAATCGCCGCATTGGAGAACGCTGACGAGACCCGCGGGAACCTCGCCCGGGAACGCTCCGACCTGGAAGCACAGACCCGCAAGCTGGGTGCCGTGCTCTCCGCCGAACGCCGCCGGGCTGCCACTGAACTGACCGCGTCCGTCCGTACGGAACTTGCTGATCTGGCGATGCCGGGAGCGGCCTTCGACGTCGCCTTCACGCCGCTGCCGCAGCCGGGGGCCGATGGCCTGGAGCGTTGCGAGTTTCTCGTCAGCACCAACCCCGGCGAGCCGCTCATGCCGCTTGCCCGCGTCGCTTCCGGTGGCGAGTTGTCGCGCCTGATGCTGGCGCTCAAGCGCCTGGCGCCCGACGCCGACGGCGTGCCGACGGTCATCTTCGACGAGGTCGACGCCGGCATCGGCGGTGCCGCGGCGACTGCCGTGGGGCGCAAGCTGCAGGCCGTCAGCCATGGAGCGCAAGTGCTCTGCGTCACTCACCTGCCGCAGGTGGCGGCGTTCGCCGCACATCATCACCGCGTGATCAAGCAGGAAGTCGGCGGGCGCACGCTGGCGGCCATGGAGTACCTGCATGACGATGCCCGTGTAGAAGAGATGGCCCGCATGCTGGGTGGCGCCCAGGTGACCGAGCGTACCCTGTTGCACGCCAGGGAATTGATCGAAGTCTCCGCCGCAGTCCGGTCCTGACCTGAACCATTCATTACTGGAGTCCCCGATGATCCGCAAGGCGACACTCAAGGATGCCCGAGAAATCCACAAACTGCTGTTGGTATACGCCAAGGACGGGTTGGTTCTGCCCCGCTCATTGATGGACATCTTCGAGGCGATCCGTGACTTCTACGTATTCACCGACAACGACCGGGTGGTCGGTGCCGTAGCGCTGAATATCTGCTGGGAGGATCTCGCCGAGGTGCGTTCCCTGGTGGTCCATCAGGACTACGGCGGCAAGGGGATTGGCCGGTACCTGGTCGAGGCCTGCCTCGCCGAAGCACGCCAGCTGCTTATTGGCCGGGTCTTTGCATTGACATACCAACAGACGTTTTTTGAAAAGCTCGGCTTTGCCGTGATCGAGAAAAGCGAGCTGCCACAAAAGATCTGGGGTGACTGCATCAAATGCGCAAAATTCCCGGAATGTGACGAGATAGCCATGAGTATCTCCCTGTAATCCTGCCGTGATGCGCGGGAGCCTTAATGGAGCTGCATGAGCTAATAACTTGACAGTCGGATTGACAATCCATTATTAATGAACGTCGAATCCGGAATACACACCTGCTCTTCGAGAGGTTTGCTTTTGCCATCCAAGCGTTTCACAATAATGATCATCCCTGAAGGTTCCCACCGCGTTCGCCGTTTCGGCGTGCGCCGTTCTGTGGTACAGGGAGTCGTTGCTGCCGCAGCGGTTGTCGCCCTGGCCTTGACCGGATTGATCGTCGATTATGTCCTGACCAACCTCGATCGTGGAGAGCTCAAGCGGCTACAGGTTGAGAACATCAGTCAGCGCGAGGAACTCCATCGCCTGGTGGTGCGCCTTGAGGACCTGCGCAAGGAGATGGTGGTGTTGGCACAAAATGACGCCAAGGTACGTGTTATGGCGAAACTCACCGCCCCGCGTAACGACAGCCTGACCGGCGTCGGTGGCCCGGCGGCCGATGAAGATGTCAGCCAGGAGTTCGGTGATATCCAGAAGCGGATCGATGAAGTGCGTCGCCAGATTGATCTTCGGCGCGAGAGCCAGGAAGAAATACAGGGTTATTTCAACGACCAGCGTTCCCTGCTGGCGGCCAAACCGAGTGGTTGGCCTGTCAAGGGCTGGATGACGTCGACCTTTGGTGTGCGCCCCGACCCGTTCAACGGCAAGCGCAAAATGCATGAAGGCATCGACATTGCGGCCCGTACCGGGACTCCCGTGGTCGCCACTGCGGACGGCATCGTCAGCCAGGTCAAGACCGAGTCCGGTTACGGCAAGATGGTGGTCATCGATCACGGTTACGGCTTCCGCACCTATTACGGACACAACTCGAAGAACTTCGTCAAGGTCGGCCAGCGCGTCAAGCGGGGCGAGACGATCGCCGCGGTCGGCAACACCGGCCGGTCAACCGGTTCCCACACCCATTACGAAGTCCGCCTCAACGGCGTGCCGGTCAATCCTAAGAAATATCTCTGATCCTCACAAGTTGCCCGCACTGAACCTCGGCTCGTCCGGGGTTTTTTTGTGTCCTGCTTTCCTCTCCCTGGGTACCCCTTTAACCTTGTCCCTCATTCCTTTGCTGTGATAAAATTCGCAATTCGGGCCGCAATGTCGGCTCAGACTTTTTTGTATATTTCTCACCGGAATCGGAGTCATGAATGATAGGAAGCGTTATTAAGAAGATTGTCGGCAGCAAGAATGACCGCGAGTTGAAGCGTCTGCAGCAGAAGGTTGACAGGATCAATGCTCTTGAACCGACGATCAAGGCCCTGTCCGATGCCGAGTTAAAGGCCAAGACGACAGTTTTTCGGGAGCGTCTGGCGCAGGGCGAGGCCCTCGACGCGCTGCTCCCCGAGGCGTTTGCCGTGGTGCGTGAAGCGGCCGTGCGTACCCTTGGCATGCGCCACTTCGATGTGCAGATGATCGGCGGCATGGTCTTGCACGAAGGCAAGATCGCCGAGATGAAGACCGGTGAAGGGAAAACCCTCATGTCGACCCTTCCGGTTTACCTGAATGCCCTGACCGGCAAGGGCGTCCATGTTATCACCGTCAATGATTACCTGGCGAAACGCGACGCCGAATGGATGGGGGAAATCTACAATTTCCTCGGCATGAGCGTCGACTGCGTCGTGCACGGTGTCACCGATGCCCAGCGCAAGGCCGCCTACCGGTCGGACATCACCTACGGCACCAACAACGAATTCGGCTTCGATTACCTGCGCGACAACATGAAGTTCGCTCTGGAGGACTATGTCCAGCGCGACCTCGTCTATGCCATCGTCGACGAGGTCGACTCGATCCTCATCGACGAAGCGCGCACGCCGCTGATCATCTCCGGGCCGAGCAACGTGACCAGCGAGCTCTACTATGCCGCCGACCGCATCATCCCGCGTCTGAAGAAGGGCGAGATGGTCGAGGAGCGCGAAGGTGGGGGGAACATCGGCCGCGCTGTCAAAACCTACACCGGCGATTACACCATCGATGAAAAGTCCAAGGCGGCGACCCTGACCGAGGAGGGCGTTTTGAAGGTGGAGAAGCTGCTTGGTGTCGACAATCTCTACGAGCCGGGAAACATGGCGATCCTTCATCATGTCAACCAGGCGTTGCGGGCCCATGCCATCTTCAAGCGCGACGTCGACTACGTGGTCAAGGACGGTGAAGTCATCATCGTTGATGAGTTTACCGGGCGCCTGATGCCGGGGCGACGCTGGAGCGACGGCCAGCACCAGGCGATCGAGGCCAAGGAGGGGCTGAAGATCGAGCGGGAGAATCAGACCCTGGCGACCATCACCTTCCAGAACTACTTCCGCATGTATGAAAAACTGGCGGGGATGACCGGGACGGCCGACACCGAGGCCGCCGAGTTCAGCGAAATCTACAAGCTGGAAGTGGTTGTCATCCCGACCAATCAGCCGATGATCCGCAAGGATCAGGCGGATGTCATCTACAAGACCGAAAACGAAAAATTCCAGGCGGTCATCGAGGACATCGTTGCCTGTCATGCCAAGGGCCAGCCGGTCCTGGTCGGCACGATCACCATCGAGAATTCGGAAAAGCTCTCCGATCTTCTCAAGAAGCGGGGGATCACGCACAACGTGCTGAATGCCAAGCAGCACGATCGGGAGGCGGAGATTGTTGCCCAGGCGGGCCGCAAGGGCGCCGTGACCATCGCCACCAACATGGCAGGCCGCGGTACCGATATCGTGCTGGGCGGGAACGCGGAGATGATGGCCAAGCGTGAGGCGGCGAGCGCCGAGGATTACGACCAGGCGTTTGCCCAGGCCCTGGCCCGGAACAAAACGGTCTGCGCCGCGGAAAAGGTCGAGGTGCTCGCTTCCGGCGGCCTGTACATCCTTGGTACCGAGCGTCATGAATCACGGCGGATCGACAACCAGCTGCGTGGCCGTTCCGGTCGCCAGGGAGATCCCGGCGAAAGTCGTTTCTATCTGAGCCTTGAGGACGATCTGCTGCGCATTTTCGGCTCGCACCGGGTGGCCTTCGTCATGGATAAGCTCAAGGTGCCGGAAGGTGAGGCGATCGAGCACGGCATGATCTCCAAGGCGATCGAAGGGGCGCAGAAGAAGGTCGAGGCCCACAACTTCGAGATTCGCAAGCATCTCATCGACTATGACGACGTCATGAACCGTCAGCGCGAGGTGATCTATACCCAGCGCAAGGAGGTCCTCGCCGGCGAGAATATCCGCGGCACGATCGAGTCGATTCTCGATGAAACCGTCGAGGATATCGTCGCCACCTTCTGTCCGGAAAAAACCACTGCAGATGCGTGGGACTGGGAGAGCATGGAGAATGACTTCATCGCCCAGTTCAATCTCGCCCCGCAATTCCCTGATCCGCACAGGGGGCTCAAGCCGCATGACCTGGAAGAGAGTCTCAAGGAGCAGGTCGCTGCACGACTTGCCGAGCGGACGGAGCTCTTCACGCCGCCGGTCATGGAGCACCTGATGAAGGTCCTGCTGCTACAGACCATCGATACGCAGTGGAAGGATCATCTGCTCTCCATCGACCATCTCAAGGAAGGGATCGGCATGCGTGCCTACGCGCAGAAGAACCCCAAGCAGGAGTACAAGCGCGAAGCCTTCGACCTGTTCATGGATATGATGGGGCGCATCCGTCAGGAGATTGCCCAGAAACTTTTCCGCGTGCAGTTGGCGCGCGAGGAGGAGGTGGCCGAAATGGAGGCCGAACAGCGCCGCCAGCGCCTTGCCCTGACCCGGAAGAGCGGGCCGCAGCCCGTTGCTGCCGAGCCTGTCAAGCGTGAAGCCGACAAGGTCGGGCGCAACGAAGCATGCCCCTGTGGCAGCGGCATGAAGTATAAGAAATGCTGCGGCCAGTAATCAAAACAACCTGAGGAAGATAGCTCGCATGACGCGTGGGACTGATGAGAGTGAACGCTTGCGGCTTCTGTTGGTAGAAGCTGCCCCGGGAAGCCTTGCCATTCTGCGAACGGCTTGGCCCGAAGCGCATTTCATCGCGGTCGATCGTCATCAAACTCTCGGTATTTCTGACCTTGTCAGCCGGGAAAAGATCCAGATGGCTGTCTATGAGCTGATTGCGGACGAAGACGGTGATTTGGACATTCTCTCCCAGGTGCGGCGTGTCCACCCTCATCTCCCCCTGGCTGCCATACTGCCATGTCAGGACTTTGAACGGGCACGGCAGGTCTTCCGCCTGGGGGTCGATGACGTTCAGACCCAGCCCCTGGCATCAACGGA
>JBFIMV010000129.1:0-6697 GCA_041611575.1 Desulfuromonadales bacterium
AAGCCGGTGCCTATCCCTGCACCGAAGCCGCCGCCGAAACCGGCGGCAGCCCCGGTCGCGCCGAAAAAACCTCAGGCCCCGCCGGCGCCTCCGTCGCCCGCCAAGCCGCAAGCGGAGGTTCGCAAGGAACAGCAGCTGCAAAACGCGCTCGACGAACTCCGCGCCCGCCAGGCACGTCAGGCGGAGCGCGATTCCATCAAGGAGCGGATCGACCAGCTGCGTCAATCCGTCGGCGCCACCGTCCCCGCCGACGTGCCGGTCGGCATGCCGGACGGGCAGGGCAACGAGGTCGGTGTCAGCGCCCTGGTGTTCGTCCAGACCTTCATCCAGCAGAACTGGGCGTTGTCGCCCTATCTGCTCGACCAGTCGCGGCTCGCCAACCTCGAGGCCCGGGCCCTGCTGGTCTACTCCCCCTCCGGTGAGCTGATCCGCTACCGGCTCACCGCACCCTCGGGCAATGCCCAGTTCGATGAATCGCTGAAGAACGCGATCATCAAGTCGAAAAAGCTGCCGCAGCCGCTCCCGGCGGAACTCCAGCTGGATGTCCTTTTCAACCTCAAAGACCTGGTGAAGGCCAAAAGATGATGAAGTCGTTGCGTTGTTTTGTCCTGCTGCTGTTCTGCTGCCTGAGCCCCGGCCTCGTGCCGGCTGCCACGCAGATCGAGATTTCGGCCCCCGGCGAGCAGACGATCCCCCTGGCCCAGACCCTCCTGCTGCCAGACAGGTCGCCGGTCGCCGCAGGGGTCGCCGCGGAGTTCGACGAAGCCCTGACCGCCGACCTCGACCTCTCCGGGCTGTTCCGTTTCGTCGCCCCCGATGCGTTTCTCGACGATGCCGGGCGCATCGGCCTGCTCACCAGCCAGGTCGACTTTCCCCAATGGCGCCTGTTGGGCGCCGAGACGCTCATCAAGGGCACCTACACCCTCGAAGGTGAGAAGTTGACGATCGAGGCCCGCCTGTTCGATGTCGTCAACCGGCGACTGCTGACCGGGCGCCGCTATGTCGGCGAGGCCAAGGACGTGCGGCGCATGGCCCACGCCTTCGCCGACCTGGTCCTCAAGCAGCTCACCGGCGAGGAGGGACCCTTCAGTGCCCGTATCGCCTTTATTTCCGACCAGAGCGGGCACAAGGAGCTCTGGTTGATGGATGTCGACGGCAAACGCCCGATCCGCCTGACCGACCACCGCTCCATCGTCCTCAACCCGGACTTTTCGCCACGCGGCAAGGAGATCATCTTCACCTCCTACCGGGCGAACAACCCCGACCTGTACCGCAAGGAGATTTACAGCGGCAGCGAGGCGAAGATCTCCTACAAGCAGGGTTTGAACATCGCCGGTCGCATGAGCCCGAACGAGCAGGAAATTGCCCTGACCCTGTCGAAGGACGGCAACCCGGAAATCTACCTGGTCGATGTTGCCGGCCGCATCCGCAAGCGCATCACCGACAACTGGGGGATCGACAGCGATCCGAGTTGGAGCCCCGACGGCAACCGCCTGGCCTTCATCTCCAACCGCCAGGGGAACCCGCATGTCTTCATTGTCGACATTTTCAGCGGTGCGACGACCCGGCTGACCACGCGCGGCAAGTACAATGCCACGCCGGCCTGGAGCCCCAAGGGCGACCTCGTCGCCTTCAGCCGTCAGGAAGGGGGACGCTTCGACATCTACACCGTGCGCATCGACGGCAGCGACGAACGGCGACTCACCTTCGGCCCGGGCAACAACGAGCACCCCCGCTGGAGCCCCGATGGCCGCTTCATCGTCTATTCGTCCGATGCCGGCGGCAAGCGCTCGATCCACGTGATGCGGGCCGACGGCACCGGGTCACGGCGGTTGACTCCGCCGGGGAGCGACTCGCGCCATCCGGCCTGGTCGCCCCGCTGGTAGGCGGCCGCTGCCGAGATACGGTTGTTATTTGCCGGACAGGCGGCTATAATGCGTCTCCGGTAAAATATACAGAGTCTCTCTGCACCGGGAGAGACAATGCGATAACCCCTGACATCCCAAGGAGTTGACAATGAAAGCAATGCAGATGCTCAAGGTGGTCCTGGTGATCCTCTTCCTCTTCGGCACCGTCGTTGGCTGCACCAAGAAACCGGCACCGACCCCCATGGATGACCCGACAGCCAAGGTCGGTCAGTCCGATATGACCTCGCAGGCGGACGTCAAAGGCGTTGGTCAGCAGCCGCTGCAGAGCGACGTCGTGCCGAGCCATGAAGTGGTCGCCGGCCTGGAGCGGATCTTCTTCGACTTCGATCAGTTCACGCTGACCGACGCGGCCCGCCGCGTCCTGGCGCAGAACGCCAAGTACCTGGCGGCCAACAGCGGCGTGCAGGTGGTGATCGAGGGCCATTGCGACGATCGTGGCTCCGATGAGTACAACCTGGCGCTCGGCGAGAGCCGCGCCCTGGCGGCCAAAAGCTACCTGGAGTCCCTCGGGGTCAGCCCCTCTCGCCTGTCGGTGATCTCCTATGGCGAAGAGAAGCCTCTCGATGCGGGGACCGGTGAAGCGTCCTGGTCGCGCAACCGCCGGGCGGAATTCAAGGCCGTCCGTTAACCTATAAGAGAGCTTGTCCATGATATATGTGCGGCGAATCGGTCTTTTGCTCGTCTGCCTGCTGCTGAGCAGCTGTGTGGTGACCCAGCAGGACCTGCAGATGCAGCGTGACCTGCTGGAAACCAAGCGACGTCTTGACGAAGCTGAACGTGGTTTGCGGGTGCTGCAGGCCGACATGGCCGGCGGCGTGCGTGCCCACGTCGAAACCCTGGCCCGTAACCAGGCCGACTTTCAGGCGCAGCTCGACGGGGTGCGGGTCGATGTACAGTCCGTGCAGGGGCGCTCAGGCGACCAGGCCCGGACCAATGATGAGCTGCGCCAGGAAATCAGCATGCTGCGTGACGAGCTGAACCTGCAGGTTGCAGACCACGCACAGCGTCTGGCGCTGCTCGAGGGGCGCGCGAGCAGCGCCTCACCGACGTCTCAGCAGCCAGCCTTCGTCACCCCGGAGCCCTCACGAAATGCGGCACCACCGGCAGGCGAGAACGCTTCGGAGCTATACGAGCGCGCCTTGCGCAGGATTCGCAATGACCAGGCCCTGGCCGATGGCCGTTCCCTGATGGAGCTATTTCTCAAGCGCTACCCGGCAGACCCCCTGGCGGTCAACGCCGCCTACTGGGTTGGCGAGACCTACTATGCCGAGAAGCTCTATGACAAGGCGATCCTGCAATTCGAAGATGTCATCCAGAAGTACGGTGAGCACCCCAAGGTGGCGTCGGCGATGCTCAAGCAGTCCTTTGCCTTCGAAGCGCTGGGCGACAAGGCCAACGGCCGCCTGCTGCTGCAACGGGTGATCGATCGTTTCCCGCTGTCCGAGGAAGCGGTGCGGGCCAAGGAGAAGCTGAAGGCGCGCTGAGGCGTTCTTAACAGGTTTTTCAGCAAAAAAAAGTTGACAAGGTCACACGGGTCAGTTTATAAGGCGTGTTCTGTGTGCCGCTAGCTCAGTAGGTAGAGCATCTGACTTTTAATCAGATGGTCGAAGGTTCGATCCCTTCGCGGCACACCACTTTTCACACGTCGTACGTTGCGGGAACACTTCCCGCTGGGTACTCGGAATAGAGAGTCCCTATCGTCTAGCCTGGCCCAGGACACCGGCCTTTCACGCCGGCGACGGGGGTTCGAATCCCCCTGGGGACGCCAAAAAGTTGAAAGCCCCTCCGCTGCAAAGCGGAGGGGCTTTTTTCGTTGATGACGAAGCGATCGCCATCTGCAGTATCGCCATGTTGCTCAAGTGCACGCGGGAGCAAGCAGGCCCTTGGCCATTTCTTGAACCAATGTCGCGCTGTAGTTTTTGTCGAAAATATGCGCGCGCGGGGGTCGTTTGCAAACAATGTCCCTTCGGCCGTCAGGGTCGATTCATATGATAAACTTGTCCGGGAGCTAAAAGAAGAGGGCATGAATGGAGAAACATTACCACCTGATTCACTACAGCGCGCAGGAAGAGCTGGCCAATCGTCTGACTCACGGGCTCGCTGCCCTGTTAAGCTCAATCGGCATGGTTGTCATGTTGATCTCTGCAAGGCAAACCGGTGATCCTTATCGCATTGTAAGTGCGGCGATCTTCTGTGGGGCTTTAAGTCTGTTCTACGTGGTGTCGACGTTGTACCATTCTTTCCGTAGCCCGAAAGTCCGCTATGTCTTCCGAATTCTGGATCATGCCGGAATCTTTCTGGTCATTGCCGGCAGTTATACTCCCTTTGCCCTGGTTTCTCTTCGTGGCGGCCATGGCTGGGCCCTCTTTGGTGTTGTTTGGGCTTTGGCGATTTCCGGTGTGATTTTCAAGTCCTTCATGACACACCGGCTGTCATTCCTGGCCCCGGTCTTCTACATAGGTCTGGGGTGGATAATCGTCTTTGACCTTGAAGGTTTACTGACGATGGTGCCAATCAATGGCGTCCTTTTGCTCCTTGCGGGGGGGCTGTTTTATACCTTTGGCATCGTTTTTTATGCGATTGATCGCATTCCTTATAATCATGCCATCTGGCATGTCTTTGTTGTTTCAGGAAGTGTTTGCCATTACTTCTCTGTCCTATTGTATGTCTTGCCGCTCGAAACGGCAGGGAGCTAGTCTGGCCTATGACACCGCCTTTTATGCCGGCGACTGGGGTTCGAGCCACGGAGACGCAAAAAGGTCAAAAGCCCGTCCACTGCATAGTAAGGGGGCTTTTTTCATTTTCACGCTTTTTTCACAATTTTATTACGTTCCCGTAACACGCGCTCCGCTAGAGTTCAAATCACTAAGGTCGCAGTAATCGCTGATGCGCCGACCGATCAAGGGCTTGTCGCTGTCCCGGAGCCACTGAGCTGGATCCTGACCGGTTCAAATGGCATACCACTCTGGGGCGAGACAAGAAAAGGCGTAAAAGAAGAGGGCGGCCGCATCGTAAGCTGAAAAGTTGCCTCCGGGGTCTCACTGTGTTGAGACCCCTTTTTTTGTGTTTCAGGGGGGGGCGAATCGAAGAGAATAAGCGTGTCTATAATATGGGCATAAATGCGCATCAAGAGGGGCTTCTTACAAATACGCAAAAAAAGAAGCGCAACGGGCGCTGTTGCCATGATTTTTCGCACAAACAACGAGCAGCGAGTATTTTTTTCTTGATATCGGGCGGCGCGATAGATTATTTTGCGCGTGTGCATAATTATTGCACACAATAATGCCCAAAAAGGAGGCAATTATGGCGGGAATGGATGAGAAGGTCGAAGGAATCTTTAGCGATGTCTTGGCCCGTAACCCGGGAGAGACCGAATTTCACCAGGCGGTCCGTGAGGTTCTTGAATCTCTCGGTCCGGTTCTGGTCAAGCACCCTGAGTTTGCCCACCACAAGATCATCGAGCGCATCTGCGAGCCGGAACGGCAGATCATCTTCCGCGTGCCCTGGCAGGATGACAAAGGCGTCGTGCAGATCAACCGCGGCTTCCGCGTCGAGTTCAACAGCGCGCTTGGCCCTTACAAGGGCGGCCTGCGCTTCCATCCTTCAGTTTACCTCGGCATCATCAAGTTCCTCGGCTTCGAGCAGATCTTCAAGAACGCGCTGACCGGCCTGCCGATCGGCGGCGGCAAGGGCGGCTCGGACTTCGACCCGAAGGGCAAGTCGGATGACGAGGTCATGCGTTTCTGCCAGAGCTTCATGACCGAGCTCTATCGTCACCTCGGCGAGCACACCGACGTCCCTGCCGGCGACATCGGCGTCGGCGGTCGCGAGATCGGCTACATGTTCGGCCAATACAAGCGCATCACCAACCGCTGGGAAGCCGGCGTGTTGACCGGCAAAGGGCTCGATTACGGCGGCTCGCTGGTGCGTACCGAGGCGACCGGTTACGGTGCGACCTTCTTTGTCGATGAAATGCTCAAGGCGCGCAAGGACTCCTTTGAGGGCAAGACCTGCGTCGTTTCCGGCTCCGGCAACGTCGCCATCTACACTATCGAGAAGATCCATGAGCTCGGCGGCAAGGTTGTGGCCTGTTCCGACTCGAATGGCTACATCTACGACGAAAAGGGCGTCGACTTGGCGCTGGTTCAGCAGATCAAGGAGGTGGAACGCCGTCGCATCCAGGCTTACACCGATTATCGCAAGCATGCCAAGTATGTCGGCAAAGGCAACATCTGGGAGATTCCCTGCCAGGTGGCCATGCCGTCGGCGACCCAGAACGAGATCAACGGCAAGGACGCCAAGATGCTGGTGAAGAACGGCTGCATCGCGGTCGGCGAGGGGGCCAATATGCCGACCACGCCGGAAGGCGTCAAGGTCTTCCTCGACGCCCAGATTGCCTACGGCCCGGGCAAGGCGGCCAACGCCGGCGGGGTCGCCACCTCGGCGCTCGAAATGCAGCAGAATGCCCAGCGTGACTCCTGGACCTTCGAGTACACGGAAAAACGTCTGCAGGAGATCATGCGCAACATTCACGAGACCTGTTACGAAACGGCCATCGAGTATGGCACGCCGGGCAACTACGTCAACGGCGCCAACATTGCCGGATTCATCCGCGTCGCCAAAGCCATGGTTGCGTTTGGCGTCGTCTGATCCCACGTTAGGCAGAAGCTTCGACCAGCGGGGGCCGGTAGCAATTGTTACCGGCCCTTGCTATATTGGCGCCTCCAACCATTGCCAGGGGTGACACATGGACCACAAGCAGACACGGG
>JBFIMV010000130.1:0-6693 GCA_041611575.1 Desulfuromonadales bacterium
AATGCCACCCCTTCGGGAGTATGAGGGAAAGTTGTCCGGTTGTCATTCCCGTCAGATGCAATGCGTCCCAAACCCATGTCGGGGTGTTACGCGGGAGATCGAAGCGACGACTTGGCCATGGGTGCCGCAGTGCCAGGGTGCGTTGCTCCCTTTCCCGCTTTAGCAGCGGGCCGACAGTGTTCAGGGCCGCGGTGGTGCTTGCGTAGAATTGACCGGCTGGCAGGGTGAACAGGCTTTCGGCATAATGACATGGATGAAAGTGCTGCGACTGTTCCGTCCGACTGAGCCAGCCCGCCAGGACGGCCTTCGGCGCGACCAGGGAGCGGGGGGACGACGAGTCAGATGGCGATGGCTGGCAGTTGACCCAGAGCTCGGATGCGGAAACCACCCAAGGGGGCTTGACTGTGGCTAGCCCGAAAGGGCCCGCGGCCTCTTCCAGGAGTATGTCGAACAGGCCTTGCGCTTCTTCCGCGCCGCGGGGCCAGCCCAGCTGCTTCAACCGGCCGGCCAGGTGATGCAGGCGAATGGCGCTGCTCTCCGGCAGCGGGGCTTCGCCATCCTGATGTTTAAGCCAGGACTGTGGTCCGGATGCGAGATCCGCCAAGGCATAACGTATGGCAGTCTCCAGCCGTTCCGGTTGCAGAGACAGCGGAAACTTGCGGTTCCGCAGCAGAAACAGCAGCCTCCACAGGCTCATCCATGCCTTGGTAAGTGGGGCCTGTTCCACCCAATCATCGGCGGCTGACTGACCACCTGCGTGTCTTGCTCCATCCGTCAGCCCCGGTGAAAGATCTTCGAGTGTGTGAAGACACAGGTTCGCATAGTAGTACTTGCTGAATTTCTCCGGTGCAAGCGCCGTTGTCACTGTAACCAGCTTGAGCTGCTCCAGGAGCCAGTCGAGGGCCTGATGAAAATCCTCGGGAGTGACCTGGGTTGCCGCCGGCAATTCGAGGGAGGCGATTTTTTCCGGTGGCGAATTCGAGGCGGACCAGATCGAAACATCCTGCGCCGCCCAGGTCGCGAAATGTCCGAGGCCCAGGGCACTTGCCAAGACTGTTCCGGTCCGGTAGGTCTCCTCGTCGACCCTGTCGGGCAACAGGATCATGCTGCCGGCGAGCAAGCTGTCCCGGTTGATCCAGAGGACCAGGTCCGGCGTCAGCCAGCCGATCTCGGTGAAAACGCGGGGGCAGTTTTCGAGTCGTTGGAAGGGCAGGCGCTGTGATGCCAGCCTGGGGACGATCCAGGAGGTCAGTTGCTCTCTGAATTTCTGAAGCAGCAGATAGTCCATCTTTCCTGGTGATTAGCAGCGTGCCTGTGAAATGAAAGGGGCCGTCACCATGACGGCCCCCGGGGTGTGCCAGCAGGGCTAGTGCGTTGCCACCCCCCATAATCTGTTGTGCCGTGAAAACTAAACCTCAGAAATACCCATCGTCAATAAATCTAAGCAAAGAGTGTTCCCGTTTCGTTCCCGGGACCGGGGGTCTTGCCGAGGTGCGTATACGCCTGGTGCGTGGCGACGCGTCCGCGTGGCGTGCGGTTGATGAACCCCTGCTGCAGCAGGAAGGGTTCGATCACGTCCTCGATGGTGCCTTTCTCCTCGCCGATAGCTGCCGCCAAAGTATCGAGTCCAACCGGGCCCCCGCCGAACTTGTCAATGATCGTCTCCAGCAGAAGCCGGTCCATGTGGTCAAACCCCTTCCGGTCCACCTCGAGGCGCAGCAGGGCCTGGTCGGCAATCTTCGTCGTTATCGCACCATCGCCATCCATATCGGCAAAGTCCCTGACGCGCCGCAACAGACGGTTGGCAATGCGCGGCGTGCCCCGGCTGCGACGGGCGATTTCGTTGGCGCCGTCCTGATCGATCGCAACGCGCAGAATGCCGGCGCTGCGGCGGACAATGGTCGCCAGTTCGTCATGATTATAGAATTCCAGCCGGCTCAGCACGCCGAAACGGTCGCGCAGGGGTGACGACAGGAGCCCCGCGCGGGTGGTCGCGCCGACCAGGGTGAAACGCGGGATCTCGAGTTTGATGGTGCGGGCCGATGGCCCCTGGTCGATCATGATGTCGAGCTGGTAATCCTCCATGGCAGGATAAAGGATCTCTTCGACGACGGGTGAGAGCCTGTGGATTTCGTCGATAAACAGGACGTCCCCCGGCTCAAGGTTGGTCAGTACGGCGGCCAGGTCGCCGGGTTTTTCGATGACCGGTCCGGACGTGCTCTTGATGTTGACACCCATCTCGGCGGCTATGATGTGCGCCAGGGTCGTTTTGCCAAGGCCCGGCGGGCCATAGAAGAGTACATGGTCGAGAGATTCGCCACGGCCGCGGGCGGCACCGATGAAGACCTTGAGATTTTCCTTGATCTTGGTCTGGCCGACGTACTCATCCAGCACCTTCGGGCGCAGCGATACGTCGAACGAGCCGTCGTCGCTGCATGACTGTGATGTGATCAGTCGGTCTTCCATGATGCTTCGTCCTGTCGTTTAGCGGAGCAGTACCTTCAGGGCCCCTTTGAGAATCTCCTCCATGGAGAGATTCGGGGAAATTTCCATAACTTCCAAAACCTTGCGGGCCTGGTTTTCCTTGTAGCCGAGATTCACGAGGGCCGAGATCACGTCCGTGATTACATCCCCGGCCGGTTGACCGCCGGCTTTCATGGCGGCCGGATGTTGCAGCCTGTCGCCCGGGCCGACCTTGTCTTTCAACTCGAGGACGAGGCGCTCGGCGGTCATTTTGCCAATACCGGGGAGGGCCGAAAGGCGTTTGATGTCACCATCGGCAATGGCAGTTTTCAGTTCGCCGACCGGAATATGGGAAAGGATATTGACCGCCAGCTTCGGCCCGACACCGGATATATTGATCAGGACGACGAACATGTCCCTCTCCTCGCCGGTCAGGAAGCCGTAGAGGAGCAGGGCGTCCTCGCGTACATGGGTGTGGCTGAAAAGGCTTATCTCTCCCGAGTCGGGCAGCGCATAAAAGGTCGACAGGGGGATGAAGAGCCGGTAGCCGATGCCGCCGACGTCGATGATGACATGGTCGATCGATTTGTAGGCGAGCGCGCCTCGGACCAGGGCAATCATAAGGACCCGTGCTGAGCGATGAGCGATGAGCGATGAGTTCCTGACATCTGCGAATCCTTAGCGGTGCCCGGTTCTGGCGACGGCCTGGTTGATGGTGCGGCTGTGAGCGTGACAGATGGCGACGGCCAGGGCGTCGGAGGCGTCCTCCTGGGCGATCTCGGGGAGATTGAGCAACGCCTTGACCATCTGCTGAACCTGCTGTTTGCCGGCGTGGCCGTAACCGACGACGGAACTTTTGACCTGGAGGGCCGAGTACTCATCGACAGACAAACCAAGATTGACCGCGGCAATGACTGCCGTGCCGCGGGCATGGCCAAGCGTCAGTGCCGCCCGCGGGTTCTTGGCGAGGAAAACCTGTTCAATGGCAACCGCCTGAGGGTTGAACTCGCCGAGGACCTTGGTTAAACCGTCATAGATGATCTTCAGCCTTGCCGGGAGAGGGGTTCCCGAACTCGTCTTGATGATGCCGTTATCAACATGGCGAAGACGGTTGCCCTCGACATCTATGATGCCGTAGCCGGTGATGCGTGTTCCAGGGTCGATGCCGAGAATTCTCATAAGTCCGAGGCTCGAAGCGCGAGGCTCGAGGTGCGAAAGGCTTGCCGGCACTTCGCATCTCGGCTGGTCACATGATCTTCGCCAGTTCTTCTTCCGAAATATCGAAGTTGGCGTAGACGTTCTGCACATCATCGTTGTCTTCAAGCGCGTCCATCAGCTTCAACATGGTCTCTGCCGGTTTCCCGGTGAGTTGTACCTGGGTCTGGGGAATCATCGCAATTTCAGCCGACTCCCATTGCAGGCCGGCAGCGGCCATGGCTTCGCGCACCTCGATGAATTCGGCGGGACCGGTGATGACTTCGTAGGCGTCCCCCTCGTCCTTGACGTCTTCGGCGCCGGCTTCGAGGGCAATTTCGAAAATCCGCTCAAAGTCGTTGTCCGTCGGAAAGGAGATCAGCCCCTTGCGGTCGAAGAGGAAGGCGACTGAACCGGTTACTCCGAGGTTGCCGCCGTACTTGCTGAAGCAGTGACGTACATCGGCGACAGTGCGCGTGCGGTTGTCGGTGAGGAACTCGACGATCAGCGCCACACCGTTGGGGCCGTAACCTTCAAAAACCCCCTCTTCGTAGTTGACGCCGTCGAGGTCGCCGGTCCCCTTCTTGATGGCGCGGTCCAGGTTGTCTTTCGGCATGTTGGCCTGCTTGGCCTTGTCGATCGCCGTGCGCAAGCGCGGATTGGTGTCCGGGTCGCCGCCGCCGATGCGGGCGGCCACGGTGAGTTCCTTGATGATCTTGGTGAATATTTTGCCGCGCTTGGCGTCCTGGGCGCCTTTGCGGTGCTTGATATTGGCCCATTTGCTGTGTCCGGCCATGGTGAAACTCCTTACGATGACGGTCGCATCAAAATGCGGTTCATCCTAGCATAGGCGTTCGTCGGGGAACAAGCCTGTGTCGCGCTGAAAAAAACGGAAGCCGGCCAAGTCGGCCGGCTTCCGGGTGTATGCCTCTAAGGGAGGAAATTAATGCTCTTCGGGGGTTGAACGATAGCCGACAATCTTGATGTTGCTTACGAGGTTTGCAATGCCTTCGACTGTACGGGCTCTCTTCTCTGCTGCGGTCTTCTCCTTGGCTGAGTGGACCTGCCCGGAGAGGGTGACGTTCGCGTTCTGGACATCTATTTCCAGGAGATAGGCATCGATGTCGTTGTCGGACAGGATGGCGATTTCAACGCGCTTGCGCAGGACCAGGTCGGCGAGAAGTTTCTTGCCGCTCGCCTTGGCTTCCACGAGGTTCTCGTCTTTCACGCCTTCGCAGATGAGTTTGACGGCTGTGTCCAACGACATCCGCTGGGTGTTGATCACCAGGTCATAGTGGAGGCTGTCCTCCCAGTCCCTGTCGAAGTAGTACTTGATGAAGCCGGCCCGTTGCTGGTCGCTCTTGCGCACCAGGTAGCGCGCTCGATCCGGGTCCAGCCATTCGCGCTCCGCCCAGCGCTCGACGCGATCTTCGAACGGGGCGATGATGCGGGTTCTGAGGACGTTGGCGGCGTCCTTGAGCAGATCCTGACCGCCGCGGCCATAGATGATGACGTTCCCCTTGAGGGCCGCTTCCAGAATGATCAGCTCGATCAGGTGAAGGTCGAGAATCTGCTTGGAGTCGAGCGTGTCGACAAAATGGGGCGGCTTTTCGTCGGCCTGTTCCACGGCTTCAGGCGAGAGGCCGTAGGATTCCGCCGCCGCCATGATAGACTCACCGTCGATGAGGGTGTAGCCGAGCTTTTCCGCTACCATGTGGGCGATCGGAATGCCGCCGCTGCCCATTTCCCGGGAAATCGTAATAATCGCCATGGGTCATCCTCGCGTATACAATGAAAAACAGAAATATCCTATCAACTTGTCACCATCGTGACAAGTCCAAAGCTGCCGGAGTTGCCTGCTCAGTAACGGGGCTTGAAGTCGAAGCTATGCCGGGCCTCGATAAAGCGGATCGTCCTGGTTTTCGAGCGCATGACGATCGAGTGTGTCTCGGCGCCTCCCGAGTAATAACGGATGCCGCGCAACAGGTCGCCGTTGGTCACACCGGTCGCGGCAAAGACCACGTCGCCGGCAGCCATTTCGTCGCACTGGTAGATTTTGTCGAAGTCCTCGATTCCCATCTTGCGTGCGCGATCCTTCTCCTCTTTGCTCATGAAGACCAGTCGGCCCTGCATGTCGCCGCCCATGCACTTCAATGCCGCGGCAGCCAGCACGCCCTCGGGGGCGCCACCAATGCCGAGGAGCATGTCCACGCCGCTGCCTTCGACCGCTGCGGCGATTGCCGGAGCGACGTCACCGTCGCTGATCAGGTGGATGCGTGCCCCCGCCTTGCGGATTTCGGCGACGATCTTGTCGTGGCGCGGCCGGTCGAGGATGACAACCGTCAGGTCCTCGACGTAACATTTCTTGGCATCCGCCACCCTTTGCAGGTTGACGGTCGGCGAGGCGTCGATGTCGATGGCTCCCTTGGCCATCGGGCCGACGGCGATTTTCTCCATGTACATGTCGGGGGCGTGCAGGAAACCGCCCCTCGGCGCCAGGGCGATGGTCGCGATCGAGCCGTTGACGCCCTTGGCACAGATGTTCGTCCCCTCGAGCGGGTCGACGGCGATATCGACTTCCTGTCCGCCCTGGCCACGCCCGAGCTTCTCGCCGATATAGAGCATCGGCGCTTCGTCCATCTCACCTTCGCCGATGACGACGGTGCCGGCGATGTCGATTGAATCAAGGGCGCGACGCATGGCCTCCGTCGCCGCACCATCCGCAGACATCTTGTCCCCCTTGCCGACCCAGCGGCCACAGGCGAGCGCTGCAGCTTCGGTTACGCGGACCAGTTCCAGTGCCAGATTGCGATCCATTTTGTTCCTCCTCCGTCAGTTCACACTAAAGCGGCGGTCATGATGCCATTATTCATGGGGAAAGACAAATGTTTTTGGGCTGGAGTATATATCGAATTTTGAATAGAATAATCCTTTGAATCAAGATGAAGGGACTCACCATGCTGCGCAAAATGATTCTACCCCTCGTTCTGTTCGTACTCGCGTTGCCGTTATTGTCCGAAGCGGCCTCGCGCAACC
>JBFIMV010000131.1:0-6668 GCA_041611575.1 Desulfuromonadales bacterium
GCCGCTCGTTCTGTTTACCCACCTGGCGCTGGCGCTGGTCAAGCTCAACGCCAAGCTCGGACACCTGCCGCTGGTCTTGCAGGATCCGTCCGGGGTCAGGAGCTACCTGGCGATCAACGTCATGCAGACCATGCCACCGCCGGGCGTGCTCGTGCCGCTTGACATTCTCATATGGTTGGTTGCAGGGTTACTCGTTATCGGCCTGATCCTGTCGGGGCTGGCCGCGCGGGTTGTCGCTGCCGACGACGGTGAAGGTTCCGACGGTTTCGACCGCCCGTTTTTCCTGGCTGCATGTGTTTCGCTCCTCGTTCTCGTCGCCGGTTACGGCGCCACGGTCTTCGAATGGCTATTCGTACGCTGAACCTGATCATCGTCATGGCGCTGCTGTGGGCGTCGCCGCTGCAGGCCTGCTTCGGGCCGAAGCTGTTCGTTGCCGCCGGCGAGTCGGCGCAGGACGAGGTGCTGTTCGCGCTGGTGACGCTCTACGTCAAGGAGAAGACCGGTGTCGAGAGCAACCGCCTGGTCCTGAAGGCCGGCGACCCGCCGCTGCAACTGATCGCCGACAACAAGGCCGACCTGGTGCTGGTCACCGACGGCACGCCGGTGGCCGCGCCGGTCTTCGCCCTGGCCGGCGTGACGGACCTGGCCAGCGGTCCGCGGCCACACGACGACCTGCAGTTCACCACCGTCCTGCCGGCGGTGCGCAAGCTGAACCGGCAGCTCAAGCCGCAACATGTCGCGGCCCTGGTCCGGCAGGTCGAGGCGGGAGAAAGCGCCATGGCCGTGGTGCGCAAGTTCTTCATGGAGAATCGATGGATATGAGGATAAGTCTCTATAAAAATGGACTTATCTCCTCTGTCTTCTGTCTCTTCTTCGGCCTGTCCCCGATCACGCTCACGGCGGCGGAGACGCCGCCGGAGTTCTCCGGCGCCTATTCGGGCCAATTGGTCTGGCAAGGGACGGTCGTCATGCGTGACGACGTCCTCATCCTCCCCGACGCTGAGCTGGTCATCCGCCCGGGCACCCTGGTGCGCGTCGTCCCCGCCGAAGGGACCAAGATCGACCCGGAATATCTCTCGCCGTTGACCGAGCTGCTGGTGCGCGGCAGGCTCGACATCCAGGGGACGGCTGCTGCGCCGGTAAGCTTCGTCATCGACGGCGAAGCCGCCGCCGGCGAGCCCGCCTGGGCGGGGATCACCCTGGACCGGGCAGCACCGGGCCGGATCGCGCATGCCGGGATCGTGTCCGCCGAAACGGCGGTCCGCTGCGTCGCGTCGTCGCCGGAGCTGGTCGGCAACCGCATCTCCGCCAGCCGTTACGGCGTCGTCGCCCAGGAGCAGAGCCATCCGCTGCTGCTCGGCAACACCATCCGTGACGGCGAGGGCGGAGTCTTCTGCTGGCGTGGCTCGAACCCGACGCTGCGGGACAATCACATCACCGGGCTCGACGAAGAGGGGGTCTTCGTCGACGCCACCAGCCGGCCGCGACTCGAGCGCAACACCATCAGCGGCAACGACATCGGCCTCGCGCTCTACCCGCGCGATCTGGACTTCGACCCGTCGATCGCCAAGGGCAACCGCCAGGATATCCGCTGGCTCGGCAGCCAGGGGCAGGGGGAGGCAAAGTGATGAAGCGCCTCACGCTGCTCTGGTTGCTGCTCCTGTGCCTGCCGTCTGCGGTGCCTGCCAAAGCGGAGCTGGTTTACCGCGGGGCCCACACCCTGATCGAGGACACCGTCTGGGACGGGTCGGTCCTGGTAGACGGAATCCTGACAGTGGCCGCCGGCGTGACGCTGGAAATCCGACCCGGCAGCCGCATCCGCTTCACCCGTTTCGACAGCAACGGCGACGGCATCGGTGAGCACGAGATCTTTTCCCAGGGGACGATCCGCGCCATCGGCACGGCCGAACGGCCCGTGATCTTCACCTCGGCGGAAGATTCGCCGCGGCGCGGCGACTGGGGGGCGATCAACATGATGGTCAACGAGGAGGACAACTACCTGGAGCACTGCGTGGTCGAATACGGCTACCGCGGTTTCCACGCACATTTTTCCCGCGCCCGGCTGACCAGCAGCCTGTTCCGCGAGAACCAGCGCGGCGCGCAGTTCCAGGAATCGCAGGTCGTTATCGACGGCTGCCGCTTCATCGACAACACCAACGGCGTGCAGTTCCGCGACAGCCGCGTCACCCTGAAGCAGACGCAGATCAGCGGTGGCCACTGGGGGCTGCGCACCGTCTACAGCGACCTGCGGATGGAGGATTGCGTCGTCACCGACAACCTGGTCAACGGCGTCAACCTGCGCGACAGTACGCTCGACGCCAGCGGCAACCGGATTTCAGGCAACCGTCGCGGCCTCTACCTGCAGCGCAGCAAAGGCAGGGTCGTCGCCAACATTCTCGCCGACAACAGCGAGCATGGCATTTTTCTTGAAGACTCAGAGGTCGAGGTGCGCGGCAACCGCGTGACCGGCAACGGCCGTGCGGGGATGCGCTGGCTGAACAGCCGCGGCCGTCTGAGTGGCAACCTGGTGGCGGAGAACGGCGAATATGCCTTGATCAACGACGGCGCCAACGACATCGATGCCCGCGGCAACTGGTGGGGAGTGTCGGCGGCCGCGGCCATCGCCGAGTCGGTCCGTGACGGTTCGGACCGCCCCGGACTCGGCCTGGTCGACGTCCGCGAGGCCCTGCCGCAACCGCCCCCACTCATCGAATTACCGGAGAGACCATGACCCGCTTTGCCTTCACCGCAGCCCTGCTGTGCTCCCTGCTCCTGCTTGCCGCCTGCGACCGGCCGCCCAGCGGCCCGCCGATCCGCATCGGCTACATGAACTGCAACAGCGAGGAGGAGACCCTGCTGCGCTTCCGGCCGCTCACAGCCTACCTGTCGCAGGCGGTCGGCGTCCCCTTCGAGACCGTGCCGGTCGACACCCAGGATTTCGAGGAACGCTTCGCCGCCGGCGATTTTGCCTTCGGTCACAGCAACAGCCTGCTCTACATCATCCTCAAGGAAAACCACGACCTGCAGCTGGTGGCCACGGAAAAGCGCGGCAACTTCGGCTCCCGTACCGCCGGCGCCATCATCGTGCGCAGCGACAGCCCGATCCAGTCGATCGCCGAGCTCAGCGGCAAGCGCATGGTCTTCGGCCCGCAGCTGGCGCCCTCCGGCTACCTCGCCCAGTACGACCTGATGCTGGCCGCCGGCTTCGACCCCGAGCGCGAGCTGGACTACTACGCCATCCCGCGCGGCTCCTTCAAGCACGAAAAGGTCATCTACGGCGTCTACTTCGGCGATTTCGATGCTGCCGCCGCGCCGGTGCTTGATCTCGAGATCATGACCCGCGAAGGCAAGATCAGCGCCGACGATTTCCGCATCCTCGCCCAGAGCGAGATTATTCCCTACTGCACCTTCGGCGCCGGCAAGGAGACCGATCCGGCGCTGGTCGCGAAATTCCGCAAGGCGCTCCTCGATCTGACGCCCGAGACGACCGTGGAGATCGACGGCGAGCGGCTCAAGGTGCTCGATTCGGCCTGGATCGATGGTTTCGAAGAGCTGAGCGATGCCGACTACGACCCGATCCGGGGCATGGCCAAACGCGTGAACATGCCACCCTACCAGGAGTTTTGATGATGCTGCGCGATCGCTTCGACCAGCTGATGCTCGGCGCGCTGCTGCTGACCCTGATCGGTCTCGGCGTGCTGCTCGCCGGGACCGGGGCGGGCAGCCAGGCCGCCACCGGCGAGGTCGAGCTCAATCGCCGCCTGGAGCGGGAAATCGCCTACCAGGCGCGGGTGGCCTTCATCGAACGACACTACCGGCCGGTGACCGAGCTGCGCGACAGCGGGGCGCTGCAGCAGGCGCTGCTCAAGTTGGAAGAGCTCGGCCGCACCCTGCCGGGCGATGCGCATAACGCTCTGCTCAGCGGCGAAATCATGCTGCGCATGGGGCAGTTTGACCGGGCGCTCGACAAGTTGGCGGACGCTGTGCGCCGCAACGCCGATTACGTCGACCCGGCCAGCCCGCTCAACCGCCGCGACCTGGTGGAGGCGGCGGTCAACGAAGGCCTGCCGCTGGTGCGCGACCGCCTGCGCGCCCACCCGGACAATCGCACCCTGGCCGCCGTCGTCAGGGACGGCCACTACCTGCAGAGCCGTCTCGCCGGAGGCTGCGAATGAACGCGGCGCTCAAGGACCGGCATCTCTGGGTCGTGCTCGCCGCCGGCGCCGGGCTCGGCATCCTCGGCGTGCTGCTGGCGGTGTGGGGCAACCCGCAGAACAGCGGCATCTGCGTCTCCTGTTTTGTCGAGAACGCGTCCGGCGCCCTCGGCCTGCACGCCAACGAGCGCATGCAGTACCTGCGCCCGGAGCTGATCGGTTTCCTGCTCGGCTCGGTGGTCTGCGCCGTGGCCTTTCGCGAGTTCCGTTCGCGGGGCGGCAGCGCGCCGCTGGCGCGGTTGGTGTCCGGCATCTTCCTGATCGTCGGCAGCGCCGTCTTCATCGGCTGCCCGATCAAGCTCTTCCTGCGCCTCACCGCCGGTGACCTGACGGCTGCGGCCGGGGTCGTCGGCCTGGTCGCCGGCGTCTGGCTCGGCCTGCAGGGGCTGGCCCGCGGTGTCGACCTGGGGCGTGCCGGGCAGGAGGAGGGCGGCACCGGCCTGCTGGTCCCGGCCGGCTTCGTGCTGCTGCTGGTCTTCCTGCTGGCGCAGCCGGCGTTCATCTTCTTCTCCGAGCGCGGCAGCGCTGCGCAGCACGCGCCGCTGCTGGTCTCCCTGGCGGTCGGCCTGTCCCTCGGCGCCCTCGCCCAGCGCAGCCGCTTCTGCATCACCGGCAGTGTGCGCGACAGCCTGCTGATGGGGCGCCGCAGTCCACTCTTCTGGGGGTTCCTGGCGTTCCTCGCCGGCGCCCTGGCGACCAACCTGGTGACCGGCAATTTCTCTCTCGGGTTGTACGGCCAGCCGGGTGCGCACCTGGAACACCTGTGGAGCTTCTTCGGCATGCTGCTGGTCGGCTGGCTGTCGGTGCTGATCGGCGGCTGCCCGTTCCGCCAATTGATCAAGGCCGGGGAAGGGGACGCCGACGCCGGCCTGGCCGTGGTCGGCATGCTGATCGGCGGCGGCATCGTGCAGTCGTGGGATGTGGCGGCCACCGCGGCCGGCGTCGCAACGGTCGGCAAAGTCGCGGTCCTGGCCGGTCTGGCCTTCGTCTTGTGCCTCAGCCTGCTGTTCCGTCAGCGCACGGCCTGACGGCGCCGTTGTTTATGGAAAGGACGCTTTTGTGCAGAAGAAACTGAAACGCCATCCGGAGATCGTCTGGCGCGTTGAGAAACGCCGGCAGCAGGCCGTCCTCAATGCCCTGGAAGCCGGGGAGGAGGTCGGCGACAGCGGCACGGTGACCCTGATCCAGTCGGGGATGATGCATCAGCTCAACCTGGTCGGCGGCATGATCTGGGAACGCTGCGACGGTGCGCGCACCCTCGGGGAGATCGTCGCAGAGCTGGCCGTGGAATTTGATGTCGACCGGAGTGAGCTCGAGACCGACGTACAGGAATTTGCTGCTGATCTGCAGGAGAAAGGCTGGCTGATCGATGGCTGAGCAGACCGAGATGTTCTCCGCGCCGCTGACCTTCAACTGGACGCTCTCCTACCGCTGCAATTTTGCCTGCGATCATTGCTACAGCCGCGATGAACAGTGCCCCGAGCTCGACACCGCCGACCTCCGCCGCATCGTCGACGTACTGGCCGAGCAGCAGGTTCCCTTCATCAACTTCGGCGGCGGCGAGCCGCTGATCCGCAAGGACCTCTGCGAGGTCGCCAGCTACGCGGCCGGGCGCGGCCTCAACGTCTCGATGAACACCAACGGCTGGCTGCTCGACGAAGCGGCCGCCCGGCGCCTCAAGGACGCCGGCTTCAGCAGCGTCGGCGTCAGCATCGACAGCGCCGAGGCCGCCCTGCACGACGACTTCCGCAACATGCCCGGCTCTTTCGCGCGGGCCGTGCGCGGGCTTGACGCCCTGCGCGCCGTCGGTCTGAAGAGCACCATGAGCTCGGTCATCTCGCGCATCAACTACCGCGCCTTCCGCGAGCTGCTCGACCTGGCACGCGGGCGCGGCGTCGGCCAGGTCTACCTGCACAACTTCAAATGCAGCGGGCGCGGCTTCAAGAACCGCCAGGAGCTCGACCTGTCGCCGGCCGAGTGGCAGTCTTTCTACCTCGAAGCCCTGTCGGTCAAGCACCGCACCAGCGACCTGAAGATCTCCTTCGACGACCCGGTGATCGCCTCGCTGCCGGAGTACCAGGAAAAAACCATGGTCAAGGGGAGCAGCTGCGGCAAGCTCTCGCTGCACCTGCGGCCGAACGGCGACATCACCCCCTGCGGCTTCATCCCGGTGGTGGTCGGCAACATCCTGCGCGACGACTTCGCCGCGATCTGGTTCGACTCGCCGGTCCTCAAGGCGATGCGCGCCAAGGAGGCCACCGGCAAGTGTTCGGGCTGCGCCGCCTTCGACGACTGCCAGGGGGGGTGCACCGCCCGGGCGTTCGCCACGACCGGCGACTTCAACCAGCCCGACCCGCATTGCTGGAAATAGGGACTGTCCCCGCACGGGGGCTGTCCCGGTTTCCGAGGCTCGAGGCGCGAGGTGAGAGGCGCGAGGTGAGATCTGAGCTTTGA
>JBFIMV010000132.1:0-6667 GCA_041611575.1 Desulfuromonadales bacterium
ACCAGTTGCTGCTGAGTATCGAGGGTGGGGAATATCTCATCGAAGTTTTCAGCCGACCAGACGGCAGCCACTTCGCGCGCACGGCGTTCAGCCCCCAGGACATCATCATCAGTGACGGCTTCAGCCTTGACGAGGTGCTTCATCGGCACAAGGATCTCCTGCCGCTCGCCGTGCACTCGCGTCAACTGCATTTTTCCTCCCGTTCGATCAACTGAGACGCCTCGCGGCAATTTGTCTGTTCGTGTCCGGTGCCCTCCTGCTATAGTGCCGTATGTCACTTCCCTTTCATCGAAAAGTCCTCTATGTCTTTTGCGGCCTGACCTTGCTGCCGCTGATGCTCCTGTCGTACTTCGCCTTCAAGAGCCTCGACACGGTCGAACATATCCTGCGCACCAGCGCCATCGAGGCGCTTGACGCCCAGGCCGCCGAAACCCTCGAGCTGCGCGCCGTCATGGTCGCCGACGAGGTGCGAACTTTCCTGCGGCGCATCGAGAGCGATCTCGGCGCGCTGACGCAATTGCCGGCGAACCCCGAAAGCTATCTCTGGTTCAGCAACAGCCACCGCCGGCCACTGTGGGTGCGCACCGGGACCAACGCCGCGCCGCGCGAGGAGTACATTTCGGCGCGGCTTTACAGCGAAATCGCTTTCATCGGCCCGGATGGTGTAGAGCAACTGCGGGTTGTTGACGGCGAGCTCGTCGATGAGCTGCGTGACGTCTCCCGTCCCGAGAACACCACCTACCTGACCGAGACTTATTTCAGCGCGGCGCGTGATCTGCCGCCCGGGCAGGTCTACGCATCCCATGTGACCGGCTGGCATGTCAGCAAGCAGGAGCAGCTGGGGGACGCGGCCACGCCCGAGGAGGCCGTCGAAGGCAAGCAGTACGTGGGGGTCGTCCGCTTTGCCGAGCCGGTCCATGCCGCGGATGGCACCCTGCAGGGCGTGGTCGTGCTGTCGCTCGACCATCGGCACCTGATGGAGTTCACCCAGCACATCACGCCGACCGACGAGCGTTTCGTGGTTTTCCCGTCTTACCAGAGCGGCAATTATGCCTTCATGTTCGACAACGAGGGCTGGATCATCACTCACCCGAAATTCTGGGACATTCGCGGTCTGGACAAGAACGGCCACCTGGTGCCGCCCTACACCGAGCGCTCGTCCCCGGAAGCCATCGCCCGCGGGCTGATCCCCTACAACCTGCGCGAAGCATCGTTCATCCATCCCAACTATCCGGTCGCCCACCAGAGGGTGCTTGGCGGCCGTTCCGGCGTCGTCGATGTCACCAACGTCGGCGGTTCGCGCAAGATCATGGCTTACGCGCCGATCTTCTACGATTCCGGGACTTATGCAGAGACCGGGGTGTTCGGCGGCATCACGATCGGCGCCGAAGTGAAGCAGTTTCACAAGATGTCCGAATCGGCTTCGGTCAACATCCGCCGTCTCTATACCGGCTTCCTGGCCGGCGCCTGGTTCCTCATGGCGATAATGGCCCTGATCGTTGCCAGCGTTGCCATCCGCCTGTCGCAGAATATTACGGAACCCCTCCTGACCCTGGTCGCCGGGACCCAGGACATGGCCCGCGGCAAGCTGTCGACCCAGGTGGAGATCGACAGCCCGGCAGAAGTTGCGGAATTGGCGATGGCGTTCAACACCATGGCGCGGCAGCTCAAAGAGCGGCGCGAGCGACTGCTCAGGATTCTGGCGGTGTTGCGCAGCTCACGCCAGGAGATTCAGCGGGAAAGGGATTTCAAGCAGACGGTGGTTGAAAATGTCGAGGCCGGCATCTTGACCCTCGACAGCGACGGGCGCGTCACCAGCCTCAACGGGCCGGCGCGTGCCATTCTCAAAATCGACGATCCGGGACGGCAGCTGCCGTTGAGCGAAGTTCTGGTCGATTATCCGGAACTGATCGAAGCGATCGACAACGGCAAGGGGAGCGAGCGCTGGAGCGAGTATGTCAGCCTCGACCGTGACGGCCGCTCGCTGACCTTCCGTCTCGCCCTGCACCCGCTTGCCTCCGGCCGGGAAAGTGGACAGATCCTGACCATCGAGGACCTCACGGAGCGCGTGGAGTTCCGCCAGCAGCTGGCGCGCTTCGAGCGCCTTGCCTCGCTCGGCAGGCTCTCCGCCGGGATCGCCCATGAGGTCCGCAACCCCCTGACCGGCCTCAGCCTGCTGCTCGACGAATTGCACGACCGCCTGCTCACCCACCCCGAAGACCAGCTGTTGATCCAGAAAGCCCTGCAGGAGATCGAGCGGCTCGAAGGGCTGGTCAACGAGCTGCTCAACTTCGCGTCTCTGCCGGACACCCGCCTGGCGCAGGGCGACCTGGTGGCCACCCTGCGCGATACGCTCTTCCTCGTCAGCAAGCAGTTGGAAAAATACCGGATTCGCCTGCATCTGGATCTGCCGGAGAGCCTGACCCTGCAGCGCATGGACAGTGACCGCCTCAAGCAGGCTTTCCTGAATCTTCTCACCAATGCCATGGACGCCATGCCTGACGGCGGCGAACTCTGGGTGTCTGCGCGACAAACCGGGAGCGGCGCGGAGCTGGTCGTGCGCGACAGCGGCCAGGGAATCCCGGCAGATCGGCTGCCGCTGATTTTCGAGCCCTTCTACACCACCAAGGGCAAGGGGACCGGGCTCGGCCTGTCGATTACCCACACCATTATAGCCAGCCACGGCGGTCGCATAGAGGTGCAGAGTCCCGAGGGCGCGGGGACTACCTTCCGGGTGATCCTTCCTGAAAGTGGCTGATAACGGCCAATGTTTGGCGCTTTGCCTTCTGTTTTTTGCGGTGGCCCTCAGTTGGGTGGCTGAAAGTGGCCATTTTTTCTTTGCTAGTACTCGATATAATGGTCTAGGATTGTTGTTCGCGATGCCGCTGCTGCGGGCAACCATCTTGTCCGTATGCGGTGGATGGCGAAAATCACGCCGGAGGTCCCGACCATGGAACGCATCCTGATAGTCGACGACGAAGCGTTCATTCGCGAGAACCTGGAACGAATTCTCGAGGAAGACGGCTACCGCCCCTATTCGACCGATAACGGCGACGACGCCGTCAAGGAGGTCGGTGAGGAAGAGATCGATCTCGTCCTGCTCGATCTCAATCTCGGCGCCAAGAGCGGCCTCGACGTGCTGCGGGCCATGCGTGAAGCGGATCCCGACGTGCTGGTGATTATCATCACCGGCTACGGCACCGTCGAGAGTGCGGTCGAGGCCCTCAAGCTCGGCGCCTACGACTACATCAAGAAGCCGTTCAAGGCCGATGCCATTCGCCTGATCGTCCGGTTGGCGCTCGAGACGCAGCAGCTGCGCCGCGAGGTGCGCCACCTCCGACGCGGCAGCCGGGGACGAGAAATCACCGGTGACACGCTGATGGTCGGCTCGAGCCCGCAGCTGATGCAGGTGTATCGACAGATCAGGGAAGTCGCCAAGCACGAAACCTCAACGGTGCTGATCACCGGCGAATCCGGGACCGGCAAGGAGCTGGTGGCGCGCGAGATCCATCAGTCGTCGCCGCGCAAGGACCGGCCGTTCATCGAAATCAACTGCGGGTCGTTGCCTTACAACCTGCTCGAATCCGAACTCTTCGGCCATGAGCGGGGCGCCTTCACCGATGCCAAGAACCGCAAGATCGGCCTGTTCGAGGAGGCCAATAGCGGGACGATCTTTCTCGATGAAATCGGCGAGATGGACCCGTCTCTCCAGGTCAAGTTGCTGAGAGTCCTCGAGGATCGCAAGATTCGGCGACTCGGCGGCAACCGTAACATTGACATCGACGTACGTGTCGTGGCGGCGACCAATCTCGACATCAAGGGTGCCATCGAGCAGAAGAATTTTCGCGAGGACCTTTACTATCGCCTCAACGTTTTCCCGATTCACGTGCCGCCCCTGCGCGACAGGCGAGAAGACATCCCGCCGTTGCTGGAGTATTTTCTCAAGCATTACAGCAAAGAATTTCATATGGATGTGTGCGACGTTTCGCGCTCGGCGCTCGACCTCCTGATGCGTTACCATTGGCCCGGCAACGTGCGTGAGCTGCGTAACGTGGTCGAACGCATCTGCATCATGCACGGCCGGGAGACCATCACCCCCGACTGCCTGCCGCGCGAGATATGGGGTGAGCAACAGCGCAGCGACGTGTCGGAGACCTATCACATCCCGCCTGGCGGCTTGCAGTTCGAAGAGGTCATCGGCAAGCTGGAGCGGGGGTTGATCGTGGAAGCGCTGGGGATCACCGGCGGCAACGTGGCAAAGACCGCGCGCCTGCTCAACCTGGCACGGGGGACCCTTCGCTACAAGATGGAGAAGTACGGGCTGCAGGAAGGGGTCAATTGACCGGACAGGCCGTCAGGGATGCAGATAATAAATATAAGACGATTTTGAGCTTTGTGTGGTATGATAGCGAAATAATTCACTAGTAACTCAGCGATAAGAGCAAACCCGGGGCAACCCGGGGACGCAAAGCCCACGGGTCCGCTAATGATCGAACGAAGCGGACGGCCGGGTTGCCGAAGAGGGTAGAGTAAGGCACACAACCCGTCCTCGGTCTCCGTTGGCGGGTTATTTGTATGCGGGATCTTCTCCAGGAGCTGATATGAGAGCGCGACCGTTGGTGATGGTTGTCGATGACAGCAAGCCCTTCCTCATGTACCTGTCAGTCCTCCTCAATCGCATGAACCTCGAGGTCCTTCCGGTCACCTCTCCGTCAGAAGCTCTCGAAATCGCCCACATCACCAGGCCGCATCTCATGACCCTGGACATGCGCATGCCGGAAATGGACGGTCTCGCGACCTTACGGGCGATGCGCCAGGACAAGGATCTCGCAGACCTGCCGGTGATCATGATCTCCAGCTACATCGAAAAGAACTGGCAATGGGAGGCCATGAGCCTCGGCTGCATCGATGTGCTGGCAAAGCCGGTGGACCTGCGGCGGCTGCACAAGGCAATCCAGCAATGCAAGCTCTACCCGGAAGGGCCGCGGCGCTACCTGCGCTCGGTTTTCGAAAAGCCCGTTGATCTGTACCATGAGGGCCGCGTGCAAAATGTGCCGGGCGTCACCCTCTCGGAGCGGGGTATCTTCGTGCATATGCGTCAACCCCTGCCCAAGGGGACGCCGGTCGACGTCGAATTCACGCTCCAGTCTGGTGAAAAGTTAAAAGTCGGTGGTTCCGTGATCTATACCAAGGCGCAGAGCGGCAACGATACGCTTCTGGCACAGGGCATGGCGATCAAGTTTACCCGCATGACCGGCCGGGACATCACCCGGTTGTCGGAACTGGTCGCCGAGCTGCTGGTCGCAGACCTGCCCTCACCGGAGGCCGTGCCGGCTGCAGAGTCGAACTGAGCACCGGCCGGGCGGATCGTGCCCTCTCACGGGGTGCGTCGCCATTATATCCCGCCTTTTCCAACTGTATTTCCCTGCGTTTTTCGTTATCCTTTCCAGTAACATGAGCGCCGAGGCGTATCCTGCACAAGGCGCTGTCCCGTCCTGTTGAAAGGAGTTGCCCATGTCCGATCATGCCTGGAGCCCGGCTGAACTTCTCAAGATGTCCGGCAGCTACTGGGAAGCCTGCGCACTGCACGCCGGGGTGAAGCTTGATGTCTTCACGGCTTTGATGGAAGGCCCTTCATCCGCGCCTGATTTGGCGGTACGCTTGGACTGCGACAGTCGCGGCCTGTTCATGCTGCTCGATGCTCTGGCAGCCCTCGACCTGCTGGTCAAGAAACGGGATATGTATTCTCTGACGTCCTTCGCGGCCGAGTTCCTGTCCCGGCAGAGCGAAGGTTATCTCGGCCACATCATCCGCCACCACCATCACCTGGTGGAGGGGTGGGCCAAATTGGACGAAGTGGTGCGTTCGGGGCAGACAGTTCGGCGGCGCATTTCCCATGATGGAGAGGAGGCCGAGCGTGAAAGCTTCCTGCTCGGCATGTACAACCTGGCGATGCTGCTGGCGCCGCAGGTCGTCGGCAGCATCGATCTCGGCGGCCGGCGCCGCCTGCTCGACCTCGGCGGCGGCCCGGGAACCTATGCCATTCATTTCTGCCTGCACAACCCTGAGCTGAGGGCGACGGTCTTCGACCTGCCGACGACCCGGCCGTTCGCCGAGGCGACCATCGAGCGCTTTGGCCTGGCCTCGCGCATCGGCTTCGCCGCCGGGGATTTTCAGTACGACCCGCTCCCCGGCCGCTACGACGCCGTCTGGCTCTCCCACGTGCTGCACGGCGAGGGCGAGGCGGGGTGCGCCAGGCTGCTGACCAAGGCCGCGGCGGTCATGGAGCCGGGCGGGGTGCTGCTGGTGCAGGAGTTCATCCTGGCGGACAGTCGCGACAAGCCATTGTTCCCGGCGCTCTTCTCGCTCAACATGCTGCTCGGCACACCGGACGGCAAAGCCTACAGCGAGGGAGAAATCCGCGATCTGCTGGAAGCTGCGGGGCTGGAGCAGGTCGAACGGCTCCCCCTGGCGTTGCCCAATGGCGCCGGCGTGGTCCGCGCGCGCAAGGCGGGCTGAATGGCGGAGCGACGCAGAATCCTCGTCGAAGGGATCGTGCAGGGGGTCGGCTTCCGGCCGTTTGTCTATCAACTGGCGGAACGGCTCGGGTTGGCCGGCACGGTCTGCAACGACACGCGCGGCGTGACCATCGAAGTCGAGGGGGAGC
>JBFIMV010000133.1:0-6648 GCA_041611575.1 Desulfuromonadales bacterium
CGCCGAGTCCGACGATTACCTGGTTCATGCTTCAACCTCATCATTACGCAAACAGGCGACGATCCTCTCGGCTACCTGCACGGCCGTCAAACCGTCCGTATCGATCGTCAAGTCGGCATCCTGGTAGAGAGGCTGGCGGCTGAGCCAGAGTTGCCGTAACGTTTCAAGGTTCCTGTGCTGATTGACCAGGGGCCTCTCGGTGTTCCCTGCGAGACGTTCAACAAGGGTCTGCCAGGCTGCCCGCAAAAAGACGATGCGCCCCAGCTCATGCATTCGCCGACGATTCTCAGTCCGCAATACGATTCCGCCACCCGTGGCGTAAACCCCTGCAACAGAAGGATCCAGGCCCATGAGGATTGAGCTTTCAACATTACGGAAGGCATCTTCGCCGCGTGTCGTGAAGATCTCGTTGATCGAGCATTGCTCGCGACGGACAAGCAAGTCATCGAGATCGAAGAATGGCATGCCGGCAAGCTCAGCCAGGCACTTGCCGACAGCGCTCTTGCCTGCCCCCATGAAGCCGGTGAGGAAGAGGCTCCGGGGTTGCTCCTGTGTCACGCTCTCTCCTGCCGTTTCAGATCTGAAGTTTTCGTCTAAGTGGCCGACTGATACAGAAAAGGACAGGCTTGCCTGTCCTTTTCCGTCCCTATATTGTCCCTGCTCTCAGGGTGATACGATGCGCGGCGTAATGAAAATCAGCAGTTCGCGGCGATCACGGGTTTTGTTCGTCGATTTGAACAGGTGACCAAGAACCGGCACATCTTTCAGCAAAGGCACGCCAATGTGAGCATCGCGCTCATCTTCAACGAATATACCGCCGATGACGGTCGTCTGGCCGTCACGGACCAGAACCTTGGTCTCGGCCTTCTTCTCGTCGATCGAGACCGCGTTGCCGGTCGCGGTCGGCACGATCGTGCCAACAGCGCTGTTCGAAGCCTTGATATCAAGGATTATACTGCCATCGGGGTTGATTTCCGGCGTCACTTCAAGCTTGAGTTCAGCGTTCTCGAATTTCACGTCGGTCCCGGTATCACTGACCGTCGAGAACGGAATCTTGGTTCCCTGCGAGATGATGGCCTTCTCGCCATTCAGGGTGGTAATCCGCGGAGTCGAGACGATCTTACCCTCACCGGCGCTCTCGAGAGCCGAGAGTCTCAAGTCAATGTTCAGGTCACCGTCAAGCGCACCAATGGCGATCGCCGTCCCCAGACCGGCTGATGCCGGGTTGGTGAGAGGAATCGAGAATGATCCCCCGAGACCGGCGGTAACGGCTTCGAGGCCCTTGCCGTTTTGCGGGGAATCCTCGTAACCGAAGTTCCATTTGACACCCAGTTCACGCGAGAAGTTGGTGTTCGCCTCAACGATACGCGCTTCGATCATCACCTGGCGCTCGGGCTTGTCGATCTGCCCGATCATCACGCGCATCTGTTCAAGAACCTCGGTCACGTCGCGCACGATCAGCTGCTTGTTGCGCGAATCGGCGATGATGCTGCCGCGTTCCGACTTGATGTCCGTCAGGTAGCCCTTCATGTCATCAACCGAAGCATAACTGATGGGGAAGACCATCGATTCGAGGACGCCCTCTTCGATAGCGACGATCTGGTCCTTCATGCTCGCCTGTTCGATCTCACGGATCTTGTCCTTCGGCATGATGCGCAGCACGTTGCCCTGCTGGATCTTGCCAAGGTTGGCGGTCTGCAGTACCAGATCGAGCGCCTGGTCCCAGGGGACGTCGACGAGACGCAGGGTGATGTCTCCCTGGACGTCGCTGCTGGCGAGGATGTTGAGGCCGCTGACGTCACCGATCAGCTGCAGGATGCTGCGCAGGTTGGCCGAGTCGAAGACCAGCGTGATCTTTTCACCGGTGTAGCGTTTGGCTTCAGCGGTCATCTGATCAGCGGTAGAAGCCGATGAAAAAGATTTTTTGGCGCTGGCGGCAGGCGCGACCGGCTGCATCGAAGGCTGCGGGGCCGTGACGGCCCTCTGCACGACGGCCGGCGGGAGGGCTTCGGCATAGGCGCCGTCATCGATGACCAGCTTGACGTTGCTGCCATCCTGTTCGAGAGAGTAAGCAACGGGCCCCTTGAGATCGACGGCGATCCGCACGTTCTGACGTTTGCCTTCGGTCACGGTGTAAGGGGTCACGGCAATCACGGCACTCGGGAAGGCCGAGGCGTCGATCGTTCTACGCAGGGAGCGGCTGATCGTCGCATCGACGATTTCAAAGCGCACCAGGCTGCCGTCCTCAACGGGCTTGGTGACTTTCGCCGGCCCGGACAGCGCGACGTTGATCACGCTCCGACCGAATTCATTCGCAAAATCAACAGCTTCGACACTCACCGGGCCACCCGTCACGGCGGCCTTGACAGGCGCGGCAGCGACCGGCCTGGTTGTACTTTCCAAGGCAGGCGCGGGGATCGTTGCCGCAGCTACGGCGGGCGCAGCAGCCGGAGGCGTCGCGGCAGCCGCTGCAGGCGCGCCGCTCCAGGTCACCAGGAGATCCTTGCCGCTCTTTTCAACCAGGTGGTCGGGCAAAGCCCCCTTGGCGCCATCGAAGACCAGACGGGTCTTGTCACTGTAAGTACCGACGCGAATCTGGTCGAAAACGTCATCAGCGACCGCAAAAGAACGCTGCTTGAAATCCGGGACAACGGAGTACAGGTCCACCACCAGGCGCGACGGGTTGGCCAACACAAAGTGCTGGAACTTCTCGATATCACCATTGCTTTCAATCAGCGCCCGCCCCTTCGACAGGGTTATCCCGCGCAGGAGGTTGGCATGCTGGGCGGCGGCAGCGACCGGCGCCGCGGCCGGCTTCTCGGTCGTCACCGCTGCCGTCGCAGGCACTGCGGCTGCCGGTTTGGGCGGCTGCATTTCGCCGGCAAATGCCACGCGGAACTGTTTGCCATCCAGGCTGACCTGGTATTCCGCCTTGTTGGCGAGCAGGATTTCAACCCGGGAGAGAGACCCTGAGGAGAGTGTAAAGTTGGTAACACGAAGCTCCTTGATGGCCGCCTGGTTGACCGGTGTCACCTCGGCCAGCCCCTGGGACAACATGCCGGGGAAATCGATGACTACCCGGTCGGGATCGAAAGAATCGTAGACCGTGTAGCGGTAACCGACAGGTTCAGCGGTCTGGATCAGCACCGTTGGCTGGGTTGCCGAAGCGTCCATGGCAACGGACGTCAGCTTGTTGGTCTTATCGGCCGCCCAGGCCGTTGTGCCAGCGAGCAGAACAACGACAAGACCGACGAAGAGGCTCTGCCACAAACGGGCCGGCTTGCGATCACAATGCTGATTCTTCATGAATTTCACCCCGCGCATTGATTAAACTCCTTCCCGCTTGGGAACAGTAATCTCCAGAATATTCGTAATAACGCTGCCGGAAAAGTCGAAGTACTTCTCTTCGACGAGAATCACCTTGCTGGTGATATCCTTGACAACACCGTTATTCTTGCCGATCTTCACACCCTTGGACAGGACATAGGATTTTCCGTCCGGAGCCATGACCATGGCCTTCGATGCCCCCTTGCCGACAATGACGCCCGTCAGGCGGAACTGGTCTATATCAAAGCTCTGCAGCGGCGTTTCCGGCTCGTCCGACTTCGACAGCGGCTTGCGGATCAGCGAAAGCGGCATGAACGGATCGCGTCGACCCGTTGAGTCGTAGACGTATTCCTCAACCTTCGCCTCTTCAACGGCTGCCGCGACCGGTGGCGCCACGCTCTGTGCCGGAGGAGGCGCCGCGGCCGACGGCTGCGGTGCGGAAGAAGACGTGGAAGACTCTTCGGAACAACCCGACAGACAGAAGAGGACAAAAACGCCACCTATGAGGTATGTCAACCAACGTGTCATCTCAATCCATCCTTATTGTTCAACGAACCGGAAGGTTGTCACCTTGCAGTTGATTCTCAGCACGGCCCGATTGTCCTCGACCTTGCCCATCGTCAGTGTCAGATCATTCAGGTTGACAATGCGCGACAGCTTGCTGACCGCCTGCGCGAATTCGACCACCTGGTGATAGGAACCGATCAGATCGAGATTCGCGGCGACCTCGGCGTAAAACCCCTTGTTCACCTCACCCCGCGGGGTAAAGGAAACCACCTCCAGGCCACTCTCCTTGGCGAGCGTCGCCAGGCTGGTAAGGAGGGACGGGATCTCCTGCTTGTTGGGCAGCTGCGTCAGCGCCTCCTCGAGAAGCCGCTCCATCTTGGCGAATTCTTCCTTGAATTTCGGCAGGTTGTTTGCGATCTGCCGCTTCTGGATGAGTTCGGTATCCAGCCGACTGACCTCCTGCTCCATCTCGCCGAGCTTTTCGAACTCCGGAAGCCAGAGGAACCAGACGAAGGCGCCGACCACCAGCAGGAGCAGAACGGACAGGATCGACACTCTCTGATAGAGCGGCAATTTGAGGAGTTTTTCAATCTTCGGATTCATCGATTCCCAATCTCCCTGATGACTTGGACAAGTCGCCTGCGTTCAATGGTTACTTCGCAGCCGGTTGACCGCTGATCGTCCTGCTGGTCACATCGAACTGCTGGAACTTCATCTGATCCTGAACCGTCTGACGCGTAACCTTGAGCTCAACACCTTCGTAGGAATCGGATGCTTCGAGATTCCTGAGGAAGACGGCGACCGTCTCCTCGTTCACGCCGATGCCGTTGATGGTGGCCACACCGTTCGACTCCTTGAAGCTGGTCAGCCAGAGCTTGTCCGGCATCGCCTTGTACAGCTCGTCGAACAGGTAAACGGGGCCGACCCGGCCGGACTTGAGGCGATCGAGGATATCAAGCTTGGCTCGCAGGTCCTTCTGGCGCTTCTCGAAATCCTGCACCTCCTTGATAACAGCCATCAGCCGGTTGATCTCGCTCTTCTGCTGGTCGATCCGGGTCTGCATGTCATCGACCTTGCCGAGGATATGCATGTAGGCCGCAGCACATAGCCCGAAGGTAACGAGCAAAGCGAGGACAACGACCGTCATCTGGCTCTTGACCTTCTCTTTTTTCTGGGCTGCCTTTACGGGCAGTAGGTTGATGCGGATCATTTGTCACCCATCCTTCTCATCGCCAGTCCAACCGCTACAGTATAAACCGGACCCATTGCCTGCAGGTATTCTGGATCGAAGTCCTTCTCATTGACGTTGATCTGCCGCCAGGGGTCGATCACGTGGACATCGACGCCCAGACGGTTCTCGAGCGAGACCCTGACCGCCGGCACCTTGGAGACCCCGCCGGTGATGAACACCCGCTGCACCTTTTCGTCGGAAGACGTCGCGGAGAAGAAGTCGATCGAGCGCTGGACCTCCTGGGTCAGGCTTTCCGTCGCATCTTCGATGATCTGCTGGACCGTGTCCGGCGACACATCGGCGATCACGCCTCCCAGCTTGACCTTTTCCGCGTCTTCGTTGTTCAGCCCGAGGCGCTTCTGGATCTCCTCGTTATAGGCGTTGCCGCCGACCTGGATGTCACGGGTAAAGACCGACATGCCGCCGCGCAGGATGTTGACGTTCATCGAGCTGGCGCCCATGTCGATCAACGCGACGATATCGTCCGCCGCCGAGCCGTAATTGACCTCGTAGACGTTCTCGACCGCAAAGCAGTCGATGTCCATGACGTGGAGGTTGAGGCCGCACTCCCGGAAAAGCGTGACGTAATCGCCGACGAACTCCTTCTTGGCGGCGACGAGGATCACGTTCATCAGCGACGCATCGTTCGCATCAGGGCCGAGAATCTGGAAATCGAGGTTCACTTCGGAGATTTCAAAGGGGATGTACTGCTCGGCCTCCCACTGGATGGACGCCTCCATTTCCTCCTCGGTCATGATCGGCAGTTGGATCTTGCGGATGATGACCGAATGCCCGGAAATCGACGTAGCGACGTTTTTTGTCTTGACCCTCTGGCTTTCCACCAGATTCCTGACCACCTCGACGATCGAGCTCGAGTCCATGATCGCATTATCGACGATCGCCTCGGCAGGCAGCATGGCCATCCCCAGGCCGGCCAGCTGGTACCCCCCCTTGACCTCCTTGAGATGTACCATTTTCACCGAACTTGAGCCGATATCGATACCGATTACGTCTTTTTTCTTCTGGAATAACATGTTCGCCCCTGGCCAAACTGCTACTGGTGCGTGGAACCTAGAACCGACTCTCAATACTCAACATGGAGCAATACAGCAGCAAGCAGTGTACCAACCACTACTCGTCATCCTGAAAAACATCGTTGCGATCCGTCAGCTTCAACCCGAGAGCCAGGATGATCTTGCGCTTGGTTGACATGCGGCAAGCCTCGCCATTCTCGATCCGGTCGATAGTCACGGGAGAAACGCCGGCCTTTCGGGCCAGCTCCGCCTTACTCATCAACTGGGCTTCACGAATTTCTCGAACTTGGTTTTTCATAGGCAACCATTTAAGTGAATGTGAGCACAATTATACAAAATTAGGTGCAATTATAGGTAAATTAAAACAATTGTCAAGCAATTATACCTATTAGCAGACCATATGGTGGGCGTGTTTCACAGAATTGATGACGCAAAACACAAGATCAGGGGGAGATGTGGAGAGGGCGCCACTAGATAAAGTGGCGCTCAGGCGCAAAAAAAATTTCAATGTTGCGCGAAAAACGTCTGAAAAACCCGGTTTTTCATCAG
>JBFIMV010000134.1:0-6570 GCA_041611575.1 Desulfuromonadales bacterium
ATGTGCGGGATGGACGCGCGAGTGGAAGCAGGTCGTCTCGCTGTCGGTTGCGGCGTTGGCCGAACCACCCACAGCCTCGAAAGCGCGCTCCAGGGAGAGGGCTGTGGGATAGTCCTCCGTCCCCTTGAAAAGCATGTGCTCGAGGAAATGCGACACCCCGGCCTTGTGCGGGGTCTCGTGTCGCCCGCCGACACCGATGTAAAGCAGGACTTCGGCGCTGTGATGATGGGGCATCGGCACGCTGATGACGCGCAGGCCGTTCGGTAGGATCGTGCAGGTGTATTCCGACATGAAGGGTTCCGAGATGCGAAGCGCGAGGCGCGAGGCGCGACAAACCCTGAAGGGCTGTTCACGCTTCGCGCCTCGAACCTCGCTGTTCCTTATTTGAGGAGCTTGGCCGCTTCCTTGGCATGGTAGGTGATGATCAGGTCGGCGCCGGCGCGTTTCATTCCGGTCAGGGTCTCCATCATGACTCGCTCGCCATCGATCCAGCCCTTGGACGCTGCCGCCTTGATCATCGAATATTCGCCGGAAACGTTGTAGGCGACCAGCGGCAGGTTGAAGCGCTCCTTGAGGTCGCGCAGGATGTCGAGGTAGGCGAGCGCCGGCTTGACCATGAGAAAGTCGGCGCACTCCTGGACGTCGAGTTCCGCTTCGCGCAACGCCTCGATGCGGTTCGCCGGATCCATCTGGTAGCTGCGACGGTCGCCGAACTGCGGGGTGCTCTCGGCCGCCTCGCGGAAGGGGCCGTAGTAGGCGCTGGCGTACTTGACTGCGTAGCTCATTACCGGGATGTGCGAGAAGCCGTTGGCGTCGAGGATTTCGCGGATTGCGGCGACGCGACCGTCCATCATGTCGGAGGGGGCGACGATGTCGGCCCCGGCGCGGGCATGGGAGAGCGCCTCTGCGGCGAGCAGCTTGAGGGTCTCGTCGTTGTCGACGTCGCCGTCCTTGATCACGCCGCAGTGGCCGTGGTCGGTGTACTCGCACATGCAGACATCGGTGATCACCAGCAGCTTCGGTACGGCAGCCTTGATGGCGCGGATCGTTTCCTGGATGATGCCCTTTTCGGCGTACGCGTCCTGACCGAGAGCATCTTTTTCCTCGGGGATGCCGAAGAGGATGACCGCAGGGATGCCGAGGTCACAGACTTCCTTGGCTTCGGCGACGATGTGTTCGATCGACTGCTGGTAGATGCCCGGCATGGAGCTGATCTCTTTTTTTATCCCGGTGCCGAAAGCTGAGAACATCGGGTAGATCAGGTCGTCAACCCGCAGATGGGTTTCGCGGACCATGCGGCGCAGGGTGTCGTTGCGGCGCAGGCGGCGGGCACGATATTCAGGAAAAAACATGGTCAAACCTCCGAGGGTCAGAGGCGCGAGGCGCGAGGCGCGAGGCGCAAACGATTGTTCAAGTCCTTGAGCTGGTTAATTCGGCCGAGGTGAAGTAACCCCTGATTGCTTCAACCATATCATCAAGCGTCGAATTGTCTGGTTCAATGACAACGTTGAAGCCAAGCTGCCGGGCTGTTTCGCTGGTCAGGGGGCCGATCGAGGCGACCGGAACCTTTCTCGCGAGGGCCAGGCTGTCGGCATCGAGCAGGTCGACAAAATTCTGCACGGTTGACGACGCGGTGAAGGTCAGCAGATCCAGCCTGTCGGCCATTGCCTGCCGCAGCTTGTCGGCGGCACCGGCCGGTGCCGCGCTGGCGTAGGCGACCGGTGCGATGACTTCGGCACCGGCCGAGGTCAATTCCGTCGCTATCAGGTCGCGGGCCAGTTCGGCTTTCGGGTAAAGCAGTCGTTTGCCGGCGACACGCCCCTTGAGGAGCGCGACCACCCCTTCGGCGCGGTAATCCTCCGGCACAAGGTCGGCGTTTATCCCCTGAGCGGCCAAGGCTTCGGCGCTCTTGGGCCCGACGACCACCGTCTGCAGTCCCGCCAGGGAGCGAGCGTCCAGGCCGTGCGCCTTCAGTCGGGAAAAGAAAGAGCTGACGGCGTTGGTCGAAGTCAACAACAGGTAGTCTATATCGTTGAGCCCGGCAATCGCCCGGTCGAGGTCCGCATAATTTGCCGGAGGGACGATCTCTATGGTCGAGACGACAATCGGTTCGGCACCGGCTTCAGCCAGGGCCTCAGCCAGGGCCGGCGCCTGTTCTGGCGAGCGCGTGACCAATACCCGGCGTCCCGACAGCGGGCGATTGTCAAACCAGCACAACTCGTCACGCAGGTTGTTGACTTCGCCGACAAAGATGATCGCAGGTGGTTTGAAATTCGCGGAACGGACTTTTTCCGAGATCGTCTCCAGGGTCCCGCTGAGCGTCTCCTGGCAGGGCATGGTCGCCCAGCGCACCACGACCACTGCTGTTTCGGGCGACCGGCCGTGGGCGATCAGCTGTTCGCAGATGTTCTCCAGGTTGGCCATTCCCATGTAAAAAACCAGGGTGCCGAACGCCGTGGAGAGTTTTTCCCAGTCCAGCGAGGAAAGTTTCTTGGCAGGGTCTTCATGGCCGGTGACGAAGCCGAGGGTGGTGGTGTAGTCACGGTGGGTCAGCGGGATGCCGGCATAGGCGGCCGCTGCGACTGCGGCTGTGATCCCGGGAACCACCTCGAACGGAATGCCGGCTGCGGCCAGCGCCTGGGCTTCCTCGCCGCCCCGGCCGAAGATGAAAGGGTCGCCCCCCTTCAGGCGCGCCACCGTTTTGCCCTCTGCGGCCTTGGCGAGCAGCAGGCGGGTGATCTCCTCCTGCGGGTAGTGGTGCTGGCCGGAGCGCTTGCCGACATAGATTCGCTCGGTCTCCGCCGGTGCGAGGTCGAGTAACCGTGGGTTGGCGAGGTAGTCAAAGATGATCACCTCGGCGCGGCGCAGAATCTCCTGCCCCCTGACCGTGATCAAACCCGGATCGCCCGGTCCGGCGCCGATGAGATAGACTTTGCCTGGTTTGGCCGTCATGTCCGCGTCAACCAACCCTTGTATGCTCGCCGCCTCTTTGCGCGAGCAGGCTTAAACATCTTCTTTGCCGACGTTGAATGTCTCGTGCTGGTAGACCTCGTTGAGGATCGTGCCGGCGCCGAGGATCAGCAGGTCGTCGGCGAGCGCGGTGCCGAGCTCATTCGCGAGGTGCACCGATCCGGTCGCCGTTTTTTTCAGGCAGTGCAAACCCTCGCAATCGGAGACGAAGCCGGTCAATGTCAGGGTCTCGCCGGAGACCGTGCCGTGGCAGGCGATCGGCACCTGGCAGCCGCCTTCGAGGCGCTTGAGAAAGGCGCGCTCGGCGCGCACTGCCCAGTCGGTTTCCGGGTGGTTGAAGAAATCGATCAGGGCGTTGACTTCGTCATCTTCGATGCGACTCTCGATGCCGAGCGCCCCCTGGCCAATGGCCGGGATGGAAACGTCGACCGGCAGGTATTCACCGATCTGGCGTGTGAAGCCGAGGCGGTGCATGCCGGCTGCGGCGAGGATGACGGCATCGAGATTGTCGTCGGTGAGCTTGCGGATGCGGGTTTCGACGTTGCCGCGGATATCGATCATCTGCAGGTCGGGGCGAAGGTGCAGCAGCTGGGCCTTGCGGCGCAGGGCGCTGGTGCCGATGCGCGCACCCAGGGGGAGCTCCCGCCACGACGAGACGCCGGGACGCAGGACGACGATGTCCCGGCAATCCTCACGCTCGGTGATGCAGCGCAACGCCAGCCCCTCGGGGAAGATGGTCGGCACGTCTTTCATGGAATGCACGGCGATGTCGATCTCGCCGCGCAGCATCGCTTCCTCGATCTCCTTGACGAACAGGCCCTTGCCGCCGACCATGGCCAACGGGACATCGAGGATCTTGTCGCCCTGGGTCTTGATCTTGGTCAGGGTGACTTCCATGCCGGGGTAGCGTTTTTCCAGTTCGGACTTGACCCAGTTGGCCTGCCAGAGGGCGAGCTGGCTGGCGCGGGTGCCGATACGCAGCAGTTGCTTGGGCATCTTGTGTTACTCCTTTTAACCCTGGTCGTCGGATTCGTCCAGGGGGGTGATTTCGTCGGCGGCAACGGGTACCGGCAGGTCGAACAGCACGCGCACGGCATCGACGTAGTCTTCGCCGCTGTTGTCGTTCTGGGTGCGTTTGAGGACCGCGGTCGGGGTGTGCAGGATCTTGTTGACGATCGCCCCGGCCATCGCCTCGATGCTCTTGCGCTGGCTGTCGTCAAGGTTCTTGAGGTTGCTGAAGGTCTTGTCCAGTTCCTGCCGGCGGATAGCTTCCAGCTTCTGGCGCAGGGCGATGACGGTCGGTTTGACTTCGAGGTTGGCGAGCCACTGGTGAAACTGGCCGATCTCCTGTTCGACGATCGCCTCGGCCTTGCTGGCCTCTTTCTGGCGCTCCTTGAGATTGGCCTGCACCACGCCCTGGAGATCGTCGACATCATAGAGATAGGCATTGTCGATGTCGTTGACGCGCGGGTCGATATCACGCGGCACGGCGATGTCGATCAGGAACATCGGGCGGTTCTTGCGGCGCTTGATGACCTCTTCCATCTGGCGGTGACCGAGAATGAAGTTCGGTGCACCGGTGGAGGTCATGACGATGTCGACTTCGGCCAGGTGGTTGACGAAGCTGTCGAAGGGGACGGCCCGGCCGTTGAATTCAGCCGCCAGCTTTTCTGCGCGTTCCAGGGTGCGGTTGGTGACCAGGACCTTGGAAACGCCGTTGCTGACGAAATGTTTGGCAGCGAGCTCACACATCTCGCCGGCACCGATGATCATGACCCCCTTGTCGTCCAGGCGGTCGAAGATCTTGCGCGCCAGTTCCACCGCGGCAAAGGAGACGGAGACGGCGTTGCTGGCAATGCCGGTCTCCGTCCGTACCCGTTTGGCGACGGAAAAAGCCTTGTGCAGGAAGCGGTTGAGGATCAGCCCGGCGGTCTTGAATTCGGCGGCATAGCCGTAAGCGGTCTTGATCTGGCCGAGAATCTGCGGTTCGCCGAGCACCATCGAGTCGAGGCTTGAGGCGACGCGGAAAAGGTGGCGGATGGCGTTCTCACCCTGGTAGTCATAGAGGCAGCCGTCAATGTCGTCAAGCTTGATTTCGTGATACTCGGCCAGAAAGCGCCGCAGGGCGGCGATGGCGGCATCCGGCTCCTTGGTGGCGATGCACAACTCGACCCGGTTGCAGGTCGAAATGATCAGCCCTTCGGCAACGGGCGACAGTTCAAGCATCCGCCGCAGTGGACGCTCCATGGAAGTCGGCGCAAAGGCGAGCTTCTCACGAATTTCCACCGGCGCTGTCTTGTGGCTCAGGCCGACAATGACGATATGCATGGCGTCCTCCTCTCCCCGTTCCGGTTACTGCCCCGTGAAGTTACGGAAGCTGTGTTCCCCGGAGAGGAACAGGTTGACACCAAAGAAAGTGAAGAGCAGGAAGCCGAATCCGATGATGGCGAAGATCGCCGCGCGACGGCCACGCCAGCCGACCGTGAGGCGGCCGTGCAACAGGGCGGCATAAAGAAACCAGCTGATCAGCGCCCAGGTTTCTTTCGGGTCCCAGCGCCAGTAGCCGCCCCAGGCCGAATTCGCCCAGATGGCACCGGAGATGATTCCCATGGTCATCAGAGGGAAGCCGAAGGTCAGGCATTTGTAGTTGATGCTGTCGAGCGTGTTGAGCGACGGCAGGCGGTAGAAGAGCCCGGAGAAGGTCTTGCTCTTGAGCATCCGCTCCTGCAGGAGGTACATGATGCCGGCCAGTGCGGCAATGGCGAAGACCGCGTGGCCGAGGAAGGCCAGCGTGACATGGACCGGGAACCACCAGCTGTCGAGCATCGGATTGAGCGGCTGCACCTGCTGGGGGGCCGTGCTGCCGATGATCATCAGGACCAACGCCAGGGGGGCGACGAAGGCGCCGAGCATGGCCGTGCGATAACGCCAGTCGAACAGGAGGTAGCTGCCTGTCAGTGCCCAGGCAAAGAAGGACAGGGATTCGTGGAGGCTGGCGACCGGTGTGATGCCGGAGGCGACCCAGCGGCTCCCCAGGGTGAGGCAATGCAGGGCGAAGCCGGCGATCAGCACCCAGCGAGCGCAACGGCTGAAAGGCTCCTTGCGCGAGATGACGCCGATCAGGGCAGCGATCGTGGCGGCAAAATAGGCGAGCAGGGTTATTTTGAAGAGCAGGAGACTGATGGTCATGATGCGGTATCTCGCAGAACGACGCCGAGATCGTCGAGCGATGTTGCCTCGCCGATAACCCGCGTCAACAAATTGTTGATTTCGGCCGTCCGGCCGCCGGCGACCAGTTCGGCCAGGCCGGCAGCCAGCAGCTTATCCAAAACCTCGCAAGAATAAGATTTTTCTCGCTCTCCTGTCAATTTTCTTGTCCGCAGACGACCGAGTATTTCAACGACGTCGCCCCAGCAAGCACCATAGCTTTGGGCCAGCCGGTCGCGCAGGATGGTTGACAGGGCCGGGGAGCGCCCCCCGGTCGCTACCGAAATCAGTAGATCGCCGCGCCGCAGCGTGGCCGGTAATCGAAAGTCTCCGTCATCCGGAGCGGAGGCGGAGCTGACCAGGATGCCGCGCGATGCGGCGGCGGCGCAGACC
>JBFIMV010000135.1:0-6554 GCA_041611575.1 Desulfuromonadales bacterium
ACCAATTCGAAGGAATCAACTCTGTTCATAAATACCTGTATGCTGTCTGCAGTTCCCGAATGCGGGGCGGGACGGCGAGGAAGCGAGGAAGAAGCGATGAATGTCAGGGTAGAAGAAGTCAGCAGCATCAAGAAGAAGCTGGTCTTTGAGGTGGCCTCCGAACAGGTCGACAAGGAGATCAGCAAGGCCTTCCGCAAGATCGGCAAGACTGCCAAGGTGAAGGGCTTCCGGGCCGGCAAGGTGCCCGAGTCGGTGCTTGAGAAATATTATGGCGCGCAGATGGAGCAGGAGGTCCTCAAGGGCCTGATCAACGACACCTACTTCAAGGCGCTCGTGGAGCATAAGATCGCCGCTGTCGGTGAGCCGAATATCGTCGACAGCAGCGGTGTGAACAAGGGGGCCGCCTTCACTTACGAGGCCGAGGTGGAAGTCAAGCCGGAGCTGACCGTCAAGGATTACACCAAGATCGCGCTGGAGAAGGAAAAGTTTGTCGCCGACCCGAAAATGGTCGACGCACGCCTTGAAGAGATGCGCAACTCGCGGGCGCAGGTGGAGGTCACCAGCCGCAAGAAGGCTCGCGCGGGTGATTCGGTTATTATTGATTTTGAAGGGTTTATCGGTGATGATGCTTTTGCCGGCGGCAAGGGTGAGGACTACCTCCTTGAACTCGGCTCCGGCTCGTTCATTCCCGGTTTCGAGGACCAGGTCATCGGCATGCAGCGCGACCAGGCCAAGGACGTGACGGTCTCCTTCCCCGAGGACTACGGCCAGAAAGAGCTGGCCGGCAAGCCGGCGGTCTTCAAGGTGGTTCTCAAGGAGATCAAGGAGAAGGTCGTGCCGGCGCTCGATGACGAGTTTGCCAAGGGGTTCGGCGTCGAAACCCTCGCCGAGTTCAAGGAGCAGCTGCAGAAGAGTTACGAGGCCCAGGAGACGAACCGGATCGAAAATGATTTGCGTGAAAAGCTGATCGGTGTCCTGATCGAGCGCAACCCGATCGAGGTCCCCGAGGCGATGATTGCCAATCAGCTCGATTACATGTACCAGAACATCAGCAACCGCATGCGTTCGCAGGGGATGACGCCGGAGATGCTGGGGGTTACGCCGGAAAACTTCCGTGAAAACTACAGGCAGACGGCGATCGACCAGGTCAAGGGAACCCTGCTGCTCGAAGCGATCGGCCGCCAGGAGAACCTGGTCGCCGACGAGAGCGAGATCGATGCCAAGCTTGGCGAGATCGCCGAGATGGCCAACGCTCCGCTCGACATGGTCAAGAAGTATTACGCCGGTGCCGAGGCCCGCAGCGGCCTGCTGGCGCAGATCGGCGAAGAGAAGGTGGTCCGCTTCCTGCTCGACAGCGCCAAGGTGAAGGAAGTGGCCGCGAACAAGCCGGCGAAGAAAAAGGCCGGCAAGGAGGACGCATGAACCTGGTACCGATGGTCGTGGAGCAGACGGGTCGTGGTGAGCGGGCCTATGACATCTATTCGAGGCTCCTCAAGGATCGGATCATTTTCCTCGGTGGCGGGATCGATGACCATGTCGCCGACCTGATCATCGCCCAGATGCTGTTCCTCGAATCCGAAGATTCGGAGAAGGACATTCATCTCTACATCAATTCTCCGGGCGGGGTCGTAACCGCCGGCCTGGCGATCTACGATACCATCCAGTACCTCAAGGCGCCGGTCTCGACCATCTGCGTCGGACAGGCGGCCAGCATGGGCGCGCTCCTGCTCGCCTCGGGCACCGCCGGCAAGCGTTTTGCCCTGCCCCATGCCCGCATCATGATCCACCAGCCCCTCGGCGGCTTCCAGGGCCAGGCGACGGATATCAGCATCCACGCACAGGAGATTCTGCGCCTCAAGGACACCCTCAACAGCATCCTGGCAAGCCATACCGGCCGGTCTGTCGAGCAGCTGGCGAGCGAAACCGAGAGGGATTTCTTCATGGGTAGCGAAGCGGCCAAAGACTATGGTATTATCGACGGAATTGTTTCAAGGAAGAACTGATTCGTACAGCGAGGTGAGTTAGTGACCCAAAAAAGTAGCCATGGTGACCAATTGACCTGCTCCTTCTGTGGCAAGGCCCAGGAGGAAGTCAAGAAGCTGATTGCCGGTCCGGCGGTTTACATCTGCGACGAGTGCATTGAACTGTGCAAGGACATCATCGCGGAAGAGGCTCAGCTGGAAGAGACCACCCTCGGCGGCGGTCATCTGCCGAAGCCGGTGGAGATCAAGGACGTGCTCGATGACTTCGTCATCGGCCAGGAGCGCGCGAAAAAAGTCCTGGCGGTCGCCGTCTATAACCATTACAAGCGGATCGAGGCGAGCGAAAAGGCCGGCGACGTTGAAGTGCAGAAGAGCAACATCCTCCTGCTCGGCCCGACCGGCAGCGGCAAGACCCTGCTCGCCCAGACCCTGGCCCGCGTTCTCAACGTCCCCTTCGCCATTGCCGACGCCACCAACCTGACCGAGGCCGGTTATGTCGGCGAGGACGTCGAGAATATCATCCTCAACCTGTTGCAGGCCGCCGACTACGACCTGGAAAAGGCGCAGAAGGGGATCATCTACATCGATGAGGTCGACAAGATCGCCCGCAAGTCCGACTCGCCCTCAATCACCCGGGATGTTTCGGGCGAAGGTGTGCAGCAGGCGCTGCTGAAGATCATCGAGGGGACGACCGCCAGCGTGCCGCCGAAGGGGGGGCGCAAGCATCCCCAGCAGGAATTCCTCAAGGTCGACACGACCAACATCCTGTTCATCTGTGGCGGCGCCTTCTCCGGCCTCGAAGCGGTGATCAACCAGCGCATCGGTGCCAAGACCATGGGTTTCGGCTCCAAGCCGGTGCAGACCGTCGAGCGTCAGATCGGCGAGGTGCTCTGCCAGGTCGAGCCGGCCGATCTGCTCAAGTACGGGCTGATTCCCGAATTCATCGGCCGTCTGCCGATCGTTGCCACGTTGGATGAACTTGACGAAAACGCTCTGGTGAGTATCCTGTGTGAACCGAAGAACGCTCTGGTCAAGCAGTATCAGAAACTGTTTGATATGGAAAACGTCTCACTGCGGTTCACCGATGGCGCCCTGGTTGCGGTCGCCAAGGGGGCCCTCAAGCGCAAAACGGGCGCTCGCGGCCTGCGGTCGATTCTCGAGAACGCCATGCTCGATGTCATGTACGACATCCCGTCGCAAGACCGGGTGCGCGAGGTTGTCATCAACGAGGATGTGATCTCCAAGGGTACTCAGCCCATCATTATCTACGACTGCGCCGAGTCGGCCTGATAGAGTCCCTGTCTGGTCGCCCGTCGCCGGAAACGATTGATATGACAGAACTCTTTGAAGAGAGCCCCGTCGAAACCCCTCCGCAGCAGGCATTTCCGGTCCTCCCCCTGCGGGACATCGTCATCTTCCCCTATATGGTGACGCCGCTGTTCGTCGGTCGCCCCCGCTCGATCCAGGCGCTCGAATGGGCGATGGAGCATGACAAGCACGTCCTTCTGGTTTCACAGAAAGACCCGAAAACCGACGATCCCCTGGCCGAAGACCTTTTCGAGATGGGGACGCTCGGCGCGGTGGTGCAGATGCTCAAGCTCCCCGACGGTACGGTCAAGGTGCTGGTGGAGGGCAAGGTGCGCGCCCGCCTGTTGGATTTCGAAGTGACGGAAGACTGCCTGTTCGCCCACCTGCAGCAACTGCCCGACCTGGAGATCGATTCCGCCGAGCAGGAAGCGCTGATGCGCAGCGTCAACGCCACCTTTGAGGCCTATGCCAACCTGAGCAAGAAGATCCCTTCGGAAATGGTCGCTTCGATTGCCGGGGTGAAGGAGCCGGGGCGCTTCGCCGATACGATCGTCGCCCACCTGTCGGTGCAGATTGCCGACAAGCAGGGTGTGCTGGAAGAGCTCGATTCGCTGGTGCGCCTGGAAAAACTGTTGGCGCTGATGGAACGCGAGGTGGAGATCCTGCAGATCGAGAAGAAGATCCGCAATCGCGTCAAGAGCCAGATGGAGCGCAGTCAGAAAGAGTATTATCTCAACGAGCAGATGCGCGCCATCCAGAAGGAGCTCGGCGAGAAGGACGAGTTCAAGCAGGAGCTGCGCGAGCTTGAAGAAAAAATTGACAAGGCGCGCATGTCCAAGGAAGCGACGGAGAAGGCGACCGCGGAGCTGCGCAAGCTGAAGATGATGTCGCCGATGTCCGCCGAGGCGACCGTCGTGCGCAACTACATCGACTGGCTGGTGGCGCTCCCCTGGAAAAAGGGCACCAAGGACCAGATCGACCTGGTGCGCGCCGAGGAGATCCTCGAAGAGGACCACTACGGCCTGGAAAAGGTCAAGGAACGCATCCTCGAGTACCTGGCGGTGCAGGCCCTGGTCAAGAAGATCAAGGGCCCCATCCTCTGTCTCGTCGGCCCGCCCGGTGTCGGCAAGACCTCTCTCGGTCGGTCCGTGGCCCGTGCCATGGGGCGCAAGTTCCTCCGCGTCTCGCTCGGGGGGGTCCGTGATGAAGCCGAGATCCGCGGTCATCGCCGCACCTACATCGGCGCCATGCCCGGCAAGGTCATCCAGGGCCTGCGCAAGGTGGGAATGCGCAACCCGGTCTTCCTGCTTGATGAAATCGACAAAATGAGCACGGACTTCCGCGGCGACCCGTCGTCGGCGTTGCTCGAGGTGCTCGACCCCGAACAGAACAACAGCTTCGGCGATCATTTCCTCGACGTGGAGTACGATCTCTCGTCGGTGATGTTCATCGCCACGGCCAATACGCTGCCTGCCATCCCCGGGCCCTTGCGCGACCGCATGGAAGTGATCCGCATCGAGGGGTACACCGAGGAGGAAAAAGTCCATATTGCGGAACGCTACCTGCTGCCGAAACAGCTGGAGGTGCACGGTCTCGTTGCCGAGCAGGTCAGATTCTCGGCCGGTGCGCTCCTCGAAATAATCCGTCGCTACACCCGCGAGGCCGGAGTCCGCAGCCTTGAACGTGAAATCGCCAACATCTTCCGCAAGATAGCCCGGGAGGTCGTGCGCGCCGGCCAGCATGGCAAACGTTTTCAGGTCAGCGCCCAGCAGATCAAGAAATACCTCGGCGTGCCGCGTTACAGTTTCGGGGTCCGCGAGGATGATCACCGGGTCGGCTTGGTCAACGGGCTGGCATGGACCGAGGTCGGTGGTGAATTGCTCACGGTCGAAGTGACCGTCGTGCCGGGGCAGGGGAAGTTGACGGTGACCGGCAAGCTCGGCGAGGTGATGCGCGAATCGGCCCATGCGGCTCTCACCTATGTCCGTTCCCGCTGGGTTGAACTCGGGCTGGAAAAAGATTTCCATGGCAAGATAGATATCCATATCCATGTTCCCGAAGGGGCTATACCGAAGGACGGGCCATCGGCGGGGATCACCATGGCGACCGCGCTGGCGTCCGCCCTGACGGGTCTGCATGTCGATCAGGATCTGGCCATGACCGGCGAGATAACCTTGCGTGGGCGTGTCCTGGCAATCGGCGGGCTGAAGGAGAAGTTGCTGGCGGCCAAGCGTGCCGGCATCCATCGGGTCCTGATTCCCCGTGAGAACGAAAAGAATCTTGAAGAGGTGCCGGTGACGATCCGTCGTGCTCTGGAGATCATTCCTGTCGAGCACATGGATCAAGTCCTTGAGAAGGCGATTCTCGGAAACTTCCCTGTGGCTGCCCGTGCAGAAGGCTCCGACTACGGCTTGAACCCAGAAAAATCGCTGCATCACTAGGGTTCCGGTCAAATATTCTCTTGACACTTTTTTAAGCGGTCTGATATAAAGAACTCCGTTTTCAGCAGGGCTTTATCATTCTTTTACGCGTGGAGGTATGTTGTGACAAAGGCCGATCTGGTTAATTCAATTGCGGAGAAGGCGGGACTGAGCAAGACTGATGCAGAGAAGGCCCTCAAGGCTTTCACGGACGCAGTGGTCGATGCCCTGAAGGCGGGGGAAAAGGTCTCTCTGGTTGGTTTCGGTACTTTCAGCGTGGGCGAGCGCGCTGCCCGTCAGGGTCAGAACCCCCAGACCGGCGCAAAGATCAACATTGCCGCTGCCAAAGTTCCCAAGTTCAAGGCCGGCAAGGCCTTGAAAGATTCCATCAACTGATATCAGTTATGAAATGTTCCGTTTCGGGATGATCCGCAGCGGGGCATGAGGAAGTTGAAAATAGGAAACGCGAGGAGGTAATTTCCTCCGAACCGTTTCCTATTTTCTATCTGATGCGGGGCTGTAGTAGAGTCGGTTACAACGCCGGCCTGTCACGCCGGAGGTCGCGGGTTCAAGTCCCGTCAGCCCCGCCATGTTTGCAACGAGGCGATTCCCGTTATGTGGAGTCGCCTCGTTTTTTTGGGGGTCGGTTTGACTTTAAAAATGCTTTTTTATATAGTCAATCAGTTGTCCAAGTCTAAATATTTTCAGTGTTTCCGCTCAGAACATCCGTGTGGAAAACGAGGAGAAACTTTCATGAGTTATTGGTACAAGGTCGTATCGGTCACAACCTTTCTGGCCCTTTCCTGGCTGCCGTTGACTGCCGTTGCCGCGCAAAAGGCGCAGG
>JBFIMV010000136.1:0-6525 GCA_041611575.1 Desulfuromonadales bacterium
TGTTCCATTATGAAGATTTCCGGAGCGGTTGGCAGGAAGGCATCAAGGCGTCCAAGGCCATGGGGCTCTACAGGCAGCAGTATTGCGGCTGCATCTATTCCGAAAAAGACCGTTATCATCCGGGCAGCAGCCATTGATGAGTTCGGATATCGGCAAGGGACTCATTGTCCTCGGGCTGCTCCTGGCGATCACCGGGTTCTATTTTTTGCTGGGCGGGAAACTCGGCTTTCTTGGCCGACTTCCCGGGGATATCCGCATCGAACGGGAGAACTTCACGCTCTTCGTCCCTCTCGGCACCTGCTTTCTGATATCTTCCCTGCTCTCCCTGCTATACTGGCTGTTCAAACGTTGATCTTTTCAACTTCGTAAAGTCGGGAGCCATGATGACGGCGAGTTCCACAGAAGAAAGACTTGGGATCTCCCTCGGCAGTGGGGCAGCCAGGGGCCTCGCCCACATCGGCGTGCTCAAGGTCCTGGAAGAGGCCGCCATCCCGGTAAAAATTGTCACGGGCACATCCATGGGAGCCTTCATCGGGGCACTGTTCGCCGCCGGGGTTCCCGTGTCACAAATGGAGAAGGCCGCCCTTGAGGTCGACTGGCGCAGCCTCACCCGCCTGCTGGACCCCATACTGCCCACGTCAGGGCTGACCGATGGCAGGAAACTCATGGCTTTCATGGCAGACCTGCTGCCGGCCAGGGACTTCAAGGACCTCAATATCCCCCTCGGGGTCACTGCCACAGACATCCATACCGGCGAAGCCGTGATCATCAGGCAGGGGGACCTGCTTGAAGCGTTGCGCGCAAGCCTGGCCTTTCCGGGAATTTTCGCGCCGGTGCGTTTCGGCAAACGTTTTCTTGTCGATGGCGGACTTTGCAACCCGATCCCCACGGATGTCGCCCGACTCATGGGTGCGAGCAAGGTGATCGGCGTATGCACCATCCCAACCGTCGTCAAGCGGACGCCCGAAACATTCCTCCCCACCCGTGTGAACGGCAGGAGACCGCTCAGCAGCTGGCGGGACTTCACCAATCCACGCCGACTGGAACAAGCGTTCCGCGCTGCATTGGGGCAGGATTCTGCCGAAATTGAGCAGGTTGACGCCGCAGACACCCGTGCTCCGAACATATTCAAGGTCTGCGCCCAGAGCGTCGCCATCATGGAAAACGTGATCAATGAACTGCGTCTCAAGCAGACCCCGGAGGACCTCATTATCCGGCCGGATCTCGCGGATGTCACCCTGCTTGAATTCCACCGTGCGGCCGAAATCATTGCCGCAGGCGAGACCGCAGCACGCCTGGCTCTGGCCAGCACAACAAATATCCCCGGGTCGGCTTGAAAGCCTGTCGCTCTCTGCTAACATATTGATATAATTGTTTCATTTCTAATCCCAGAAACCGGCAAAGGAGGTTCCCATGATCGAACTGCTCGAAAAATCCATATTGACCGCCATGGGGGCGATGACCCTCACCCAGAAAAAAGCCGAAGAACTGCTCAAGGAAATGCGTGAAAAGTTGAACGTGAGTGAAGAAGAAGGCAAAGCGTTCCTCAAGAAGATTCAGGAGGCCGCGGCGCAGAACCAGGAAAAATTGCAGGATCAGGCTCGTGAGGAAGTGAAAAAAGCCTGCGACCGCATGGGATTGGTCTCAGCCGAGGAGTTCGAGAAACTTAAGAAGAAGGTCGCCCAGCTTGAGAAGAAACTGAAATAGGCTCGACCAGACTCCAGGCCAGGGACATGCTGCCATTCTTCCGCGTCAACCGCAATATTCGCACGATACGTCGCTATCGCACCATTCTCGGCGTACTGATCAAGTACGGCTTCGGGCATTTTGTCGAACAGCTTAACATCGGTTACTACCTGGAGCTCGGCAAACGGATTGTCTCTCGCGGGAAAAGCCCCATAGAACTGGAGCGGCTCAGCCAGCCGCAGCGCCTGCGGATGGCCATGGAGGAACTCGGGCCAACCTTTATCAAGCTTGGTCAACTCCTGTCGACCCGCCCCGACGTCCTGCCCAAGGAATATATCGAGGAGTTCCGCAAACTCCAGGATGAAGTACCGGCTGTTTCCCTGGAAGAAATCACCGCCCAGGTTCAGCGCGAACTCGGCTACCCGGTCAAAGAGCTGTTTGCCGAGTTTTCCACTGATCCGATTGCCGCGGCAAGCATTGCCCAGGTTCACCGTGGCCGGTTGAAAAGCGGTGAAGCGGTTGTCTTCAAAATTCGAAGGCCGGGAATCGTCAAGATCATTGAAACGGACATCGATGTCCTGATGGGGCTGGCTTACCTGATCGAACAGCACATCCCGACCTTCGCCATCTATGAGCCGGTAGAACTGGTCAAGGAGTTCCGTCGCAGTATCATGCGTGAACTGAACTTCACCCGCGAGGGGAGAACCGTAGACCGCTTTGCTGCAAATTTCGCCGACAACCCCACCGTCTATTTTCCGAAGATCTTTTGGGACCATTCCGGCGAGCTTGTTCTTACCATGGAGTATGTCGCCGGCATTAAGATCTCAAATTTCGACCAGCTGACGGCAGAAGGTTATGACCTGAAGGAAATAGCCCGTCGCGGTGCGGACGTTTTTCTCAAGCAGGTCCTGGATTACGGCCTCTTTCATGGCGACCCGCACCCCGGCAACGTCTTCATCCTCCCCGATCAGGTCATCTGCATGCTCGACTACGGGATTGTCGGGCGGCTCGGGCAGGACCTCAAGGAGCAGCTGATCGACTTACTGCAGGCGCTGCTCAAGCGGGACGTAGACCAGATCATCTCGCAACTCCTCTATTCAGGTGAGTTGACGGACACCGCCGACCTGAAAAACCTGCGGCGAGACCTGCATGATTTCATCGAGGATTATTACGATATCGTTCTGCAGGACATCAAGGTCGGCAAACTGCTCTCTGACTTCATAGAAATCCTGACCCATCACCGCATACACTTCCCTGCCGACTTCATGCTGCTGGCAAAGGCCCTGGTCATCATGGAAGGAGTGGGACGCCAGCTGGACCCGAACTTCAACATGATTTCCCACATGCGCCCGTATGTGAACCGGCTTGTCCTGGAGCGCCTCAGTCCGAAACACGTTTCAAACCAGTTTGGCCGCGTCATCCAGTCTTATGCTTCGCTTGCACGTAATCTGCCGAATGATATCAAGGAATTTCTCAACCGCCTCAATCGTAATCAATTCAAAATCGACCTCGAACACCGTGGGCTGGAAAAACTGGTCACCGACCTGGACCGTTCGAGCAACCGCGTATCCTTTGCCCTCATCATCGGTTCGCTGATTGTCGGTTCGTCACTGGTCATGCAGATTGACAAGGGACCGATGATTTTCGGCTTTCCACTCCTCGGCCTGCTGGGATATTCCATCGCCGGCTTGCTGGGACTCTGGCTGGCTGTCGGCATTTTACGGTCCGGCAGGCTGTGACGCCTGTTGCAAAGTCGCAACAGGCGTGTTCAGGAAGACACTCATCTTCACCTTGCTCCCCCGCCCCTAAAGACCCAACTTATTGTAACAATTACACTTTTAAATAAATAAAATCCTGGCAGATTTATTGCATAGACTATTGACGTGTGCGTAAAGAACTACCCCTGAGGATAAATACAACACATGAGCATGATCTGCCAAACAACGATTGCCCGTCCCGTAGCTATTTCAGGGATAGGTTTGCATACGGGACAGCGCATCAGCATGACCCTTCGCCCCGCCGATGCCGGCGTCGGCATTGTGTTCCATCGCATCTTCGGGCAGCAGTCAGTTGCGATCGAGGCGAAATCCGCCAATGTCGTCGACACGCGCCTGGCGACGGTCCTTGGCAAGGGCGATGTGCGCATTTCAACCGTGGAGCATCTCCTGGCGGCGCTCTCGGCTTACGGCATAGACAACCTTCACATTGACATCGACGGTTCGGAAGTGCCGATCATGGACGGCAGCTCGGCCCCCTTTGCTTCGCTTATAGAAGAAGCAGGCCTGCACTGTCATCCGCAAAGCCGCAAATTTCTTGCGATCCGACAGCCGGTTCATGTCATCGACGGCGAAAAGCGGCTCAGCATTATTCCGTCGCGCTTTTTCAGGATTACCTTCGACATCGCTTTTCAGCATCCGTGCATCGCCCTTCAGCAGCGTTCTGTCAAGGTCAGCTCAACCTTGTTCAAGCGCGATCTCGCACCGGCGCGGACTTTCGGTTTCCTGCGCGACGTCGAAATGCTCAAGGCTGCGGGCCTGGCCCGCGGCGGTTCCCTGGAAAATGCCATCGTGGTCGATGACGAACGTATCCTCAACCCTGAAGGACTGCGCTTCCAGGACGAGTTCGTAAGGCATAAAATCCTCGACGCCATCGGCGACTTGAGCCTGATCGGCTACCCTATCCTGGGTCACGTAAGGGCATTCAAGGCGGGACACGACATCAATCATCAGCTTGTTGAAAAAATCATCGCCACCCCGGAATGCTGGCAACTGCTGGAATTCAGCGCCGACGACCTGGACTTGGCGCTGCAGATGCCGCCAAAGACTTTTGCCACAGACCTGGCATTCTCAGAGGCCTGACAGCGTTTCACAGAAATTGAAAAGGCAGCCCGCTGGGCTGCCTTTTCAATTTCTGACTTTCACTTGCAATCTCAGCGTCTTTGAGCCAGAATTACGCGGAAAGATTCTTTATGCCCGCGAAAAATTCTTCCACCACATCAGGCATGACCAATACCGAAGCCCGCAAGCGCCGCAGGGAATGGCTGCTCGTTGTCCTGATCATTGCTCTTGTTGCGCTATCTCTTCGTTATCAAGGGCATTTTTTTGACCTGACCGCCGAGATACCCCTCTCTGGAAACATTCTCGTTCTTGCCTTGATCAACATTAATATTCTGTTGATCATTCTCTGTTTATTCCTTGTCATGCGGAATATTTTCAAGCTTCTGCTTGAAAGACGACGGGGGATCCCCGGCGCAAGGTTGCGCAGCAAGCTGGTCCTGTCATTCATCGCCCTGTCCCTGATTCCGACGATGCTGCTTTTTTTTGTCTCCGCCGGATTCATAACGAATTCAATCGAAAACTGGTTCAACAGCCAGATTGAGGATTCGCTCAAGGAGTCACTTGAAGTCGCCCAGACGTATTACAAGAACTCGGCCAGCAACGCTCTCTACTATGCCGAACAAATATCCCTGACGATCAAGGAGCAGAAACTCCTCAACGAAGACAACCTCCTGTTGCTCAAGGACCTCATTCACAAGAAACAGAAAGAATACAACCTTGGCATTGTTGAAGTATTTTCATCGACTTACGAGGAGCTTGTCCGGGCCGTAAATCCCCAGGTCCCTGCCGCTGAATTCACCGACCCGGGTTCCGACAGCATTCGGGAAGCCATGCAGGGCAATCGCTTCACCCGCATAAGCCCGATCGGCAGGGCGGACCTGATCCGCGGCATAGTGCCTGTCTATTCCAACTGGAATCCGGACGATGTGGTCGGTGTTGTGGTCGTGAATTATTACGTCCCCTACTCCCTTGTTAACAAAATGAAGGAAATCAGCAACTCCTTCGAACAGTACAAATCCACCAAGCTGCTGAAAGCTAAAATACAAAAGGGTTATGTCCTCTTCCTCCTGCTCATCGCCCTGGTCATTATCTTCCTTTCGACGTGGGCGGGTTTTTATTTGGCGCGCGGCATCACCGAACCGATACATGAACTCGTCGTGGCGACCAGTCGCGTTGCTTCGGGGGATCTGGACGTCACCCTGAAAAGTGAAAACGACGATGAGGTCGGATCTCTGGTCGAAGCGTTCAACACGATGACCGCGGACCTCAGAAAAGGGCAGCGCACCATCCGTCGCGCAAACCGTGAACTGCAGGTCTCCAATCTTGAGCTCGAACAAAGACGTCGCTACATGGAGATCGTTCTTTCGAACGTTACCGCCGGCGTCATCTCAATAGACAGTCGTGGAGACGTCACGACGATCAACAAGTCTGCGGAAAGACTTCTTGGCCTGCAGACGGACACCGTCATAGGCCGTAATTTCCGTGATATCGTCAGCCCCGACTACCTGCCGATGATCAAGGGAATTCTCAAGGAGTTGATCGGCTCAGGGAAGGATTCCATTCGCAAGCAGGTCGCCCTGTCAACCGGTGACACGAAAGTGGTCCTTCTGGTCAATGTGACAACTCTCAAAGACGAAAACAATGAATTCATGGGCACCGTGGTTGTCTTCGACGATCTCACGCAGCTCCTCAAGGCACAAAGAATGGCTGCCTGGCGCGAGGTCGCCAGGCGCATCGCGCACGAAATTAAAAACCCTCTTACGCCGATCCAGCTCTCGGCTCAACGTTTGCGCCGTCGCTACCTCTCCCGCTTCAAGGAAGACGACACGGTGTTCGACGAGTGCACGGAAATGATCATCAAACAGGTGGACGACCTGAAGAACCTGGTCAACGAGTTCTCCAGTTTCGCCCGCATGCCAACCAGCAACCCGAGCTTGAACAACCTCAACGATGTCCTCAATGAAGCCTTGGTCCTCTTTCAGGAAGGGCACAAGGAGGTTAA
>JBFIMV010000137.1:0-6525 GCA_041611575.1 Desulfuromonadales bacterium
ACGACGATCATCACCACCGGCAGCTCGAACACCAGGCCGAAGGCGAGCATCATTTTCAGGGCCAACGACAGGTAGTCGCCCATGGAGAGCATGGCGGCAACCTGATCGGATTCGGTCCCCATCCGGACGAGAACAGAAAAAATAGTGGGCAGTACATAACGGAAACCCAGGCTGGCCCCGGAGAGGAAGGCAAGGCAGCCGACCATGACGAAAACCAACCCGAGAGCCTTCGCCTCGATACGCAGGCGACAGACAAGCAGCGTCCAGGCCTGCCAGAGGATGACCGGCAACGTAACGACCAGGGCCGCGACAGCCGCCAGCATCAGGTAGGTAAAGAACGGTTCGGTCGCCGTAAGGAAGACCATGGAGCTGCCGGCCGGCAAAGCCTGGCGCAGCGGCCCCGCCAACCAGGAGAACATTTTCCCGGCAAAGGCGTACAGGGCAAAAAACGCCACAAGCCAGGTGCTGCCGGCGATGATCAGGCTTTTCCGAAAAACCTCCAGGTACGCCATCAGGGGCAGTTGTTCTTCATTCATCGCTGCTCGCTCCCGGCATGCCCTCCGCGTAAGGGCCAACACACCCGGCGGACGTCGACCCTGTCCAGGCCGTTGCCACCGGCCGCACTCTCCCGATCGAACGTCACGAAAAGCTTTCCTCCACCTGCCCGTGTTTGATGACAGGGCGATGCTTTTCCCAGAAGATGATCAGCGCGCTTGCCACAAAGACCGTCGAATAGGTGCCGGCGATGATCCCGACCAGAAGGGCAAAAGCGAAGTTGTGAATCACCCCTCCCCCCAGGATGAACAGCGAGAGGACGACCAGCAGCGTGGTCCCCGAAGTGAGAATGGTCCGCGAAAGGGTTTCGTTGATGCAGCGGTTGACGAGAGCCGGGAAGGTTTCTCCACTGCGTCTCGCCAGATTTTCGCGAATCCGGTCAAAGATGATGATCGTGTCGTTGAGCGAGTAGCCGATGATCGTCAGAAAAGCCGCGATGATCGTCAGGTCAATCTCCTTGTCGAAGAAAGAGAAAAACGCGAGGGTGACCAGGACGTCGTGCACCAGGGCCACCATGGCGGCGATCCCGTAACGGTATTCGAATCGCCAGGAGATGTAGATCATCGTCCCGATCAGGGCGTAAACCAGGGAAAGCACGCCTTTCGTCCTCAGCTCTTTGCCGACCAGCGGTCCCACCATTTCGCTGCGCAGGATTTCGAGCTGCGCAGCGCCGGAGCCGGTCTTCAATGCCTGCTCGATCTGCTGTGACAATTTCGCGACCTGGGCATCGGTCTGCGGCGTGCGGATCAGGAATTCGTTCTCACCGTCGCCGAACTGCTGCACCGTGACCGGGCCAAGGTCGAGCGCTGCCAGGTGATCCTTGATCTGCGATGCTTCAATGTCAGAGAAATAGCGGACCTGAACCAGGGTCCCTCCGGAAAAATCGACGCCATACGCTGGCCCGCCCTTGAATGCCAGGGACAAAAGCCCGAAGAGAATCACCGCGATGGAGAGGCAGACGGCGATCCGGTTCTTACCGACAAAATCTATCTTGCTGTGTGGTTTGATAATCTGCATTACGTGCCCCGTTGTGGTGCTGCGTGACGATGTCACGCCACCCGGCAGGTTGTTGTTATTCAGGGGATCGGCATCACGCGCCGGATTCGGCTTGCGGAGACCAGGGCTTCAGATGTGCATCTCGGAGGGAGGAGGCCTTGAAAGAAGGGTCAGCTGCAGTGCTGCGGAAAAAAGCACCCGGGGCGCAATGGTGCCGCAAGCCGATAGCGGCAAACAACTGCGGGCCGGAAGAGCGGTTTGATCCGTCAAAACTACCTTGAAGGACACAAAGAATGGATGCGACTTATTGGTCTTCTGGGGCAGGGTAAACACTCCGGACGTCGGTGCGTCGGCAACGGAGAGCATCTCGGGTTGAAGAGAGTGACGGGTCGCGTCGGCGAGAGCCGCGGACCCGGGAACCAGGAAAAGCGCGAGCACAAACAACGTCCAGATCGCGACAGCGCCTGGAATCTGCCTGGCCGGCACAGGGTGGCCCGGGATGCGGCACCCCGTTATCCCCGGTAATTTTTCTATGACTTCAATGCTTGGCATCTTTACACCGGAGGCGCTGCCATCTCCTGTTGATCGCTTTTTCCCGGGACCCGTTTTCATAACGTAAACAGTGAGCACCTCGAAGTCGGCTAAAAAAGCATCCTTGGCAACCAGAGTGAAATGGCCGGAACGTAGGTGATCAGGAGCAGGTAAGCGAGCATCACCAGAATCCAGGGGGCACAGGCCTTGGTCGTCTCGGTCAATCCGAGCCGGGAAATCCCCGAAGCGACATACAGGTTGAGACCGACCGGCGGCGTGATCATGCCGATTTCCATGTTGACCGTCATCAATACCCCCAGGTGGATCGGATCAATCCCCAGCTGCATGGCCATCGGGAAGAGGAGCGGCGCGGTGATCAGCAGGATGGATGAGGGCTCCATGAAGTTCCCGGCGGCCAATAGCAACAGGTTGACCATGATCAGGAAGCCGACCGGGCCTAGGCCGAGGTCGGTGATCCAGGAGGTCAGGTGCTGCGGAATCTGCTCGGAGGTCAGCAGGAAGGAGAAGAGCACGGCGTTGGTGATGATGTAGAGGATCATCGCCGACATGTTGGCCGATGACAGGAGGGTTTTCGGCACATCCCTGAGCCGCATGTCCTTGTAGACAAACACAGCGACGAAGAAGGCGTAGACCGCACTCATGGCTGCGGCTTCGGTCGCAGTAAAGATGCCCGTATAGATGCCGCCGATGACCACGACGATCAGGAAGAGCCCCCAGATGCATTCTCGAAACGCGCTGAAACGTTTCGCCATGCTCGCCTTGGGCAGGCAGGGGTAATCGCGCTTCTTAGCAACAAACCAGGTGACGGACATCAACAGCGTGGCGAGCAGCAGCCCCGGGATGATACCGGCGATAAAGAGCTGTCCGATGGAGGAGTTGGTGGAGACCGCGTAAATCACCATGACGATCGAGGGCGGTATCAGGATTCCCAGCCCCCCGGCCGTACCGATGACGCCGACACCGAACTTCATCGGGTACCCCTGCTTGACCATGGCCGGCAGGAGAATCGAACCGATCGCCACCACCGTCGCCGGGCTCGAGCCGGAGACCGCGGCGAAGAGCGCGCAGGCGAGCACGCCACCGAGCGCCAGACCGCCGCGCCAGTGTCCGACCAGGGCCGTGGCGAAATTGATCATCCGCCTGGCCACCCCGCCATGGGTGAGAAAGTTGCCCGCCAGGATGAAGAAGGGGATCGCCATGATCTCGAACTTCTCGATACCGGTAAACAGCTTGAGCGCCACCGCCTCGACCGGTACCGTGGTCATGGTGAACAGAAAAGTGAGCACGGTCAGGCCGAGAGAGATGGAGATCGGCATGCCGGTGAGCATGAGAATTGCCAGCAGGCCGAAGATGATCAGGGCGCTCATTCATCACCTCCGCGAACCCCTGCCGGATGCAGTCCGCATTCGTCACCCACGTTGACATCTTTATCGAGCCCGTCGACATGACCGGCGTCGTGGTGCGGCAGTTCGCCGGTTCGCAGGAAGTTGATGATCACCTGCAGGAAGCGGAAGCACATCAGATATGAACCGAGAGGAATTGCCAGATAGAATATCCAGACCGGCCATTCGAGGTCCGGGGAAACAGGACCGGAGGTCAGGTCGGGCCAGTCAAGGCCGAACGTCGAGCCGACCGCATATCGCATCCCCACCTCCCAGACGAAATACCAGCCGAGCGTGCCGATGATCCCGGTGAACAGGGCCCCGCCCGAGAGCCCGATGACGACAAATTTGGCCCGCGCCTTGTCCTGCAGGCTGTTGATGAAGACGTCCACGCCGACATGAATGCCGGTGCGCACGCCGTAAGCGGCTCCGAACTTGGCCATCCAGATGAACATGTAGATGCACAGTTCCTGTGCCCAGCCCATGTTGATGCTGAGCAGCCAGTCCTGCACTACGGGGATGGGCAGACCGGCGCCGTAACGGTGGAGTACGGAAAGGAAGATAACCACCGTCGCGGCGCCGATGAGGGAGGCCACCAGCCATTCTTCCAGGTGATCGAGAACTTTCATCATTGAATATCTGTCTCCCATTACAGCTGTTGGAGGACAAAACAATGCCGCTGACCTTGGTACAGCGGCATCGAATCGCATCTTTACTTGGTGAAACCGGTTGCCTGATACACTTGCTTGATCAGGTCGGCACCGATTCTGTCAGCCATTTCATCGTGCACCTTGACCAAAGCCTTTTTCCACGCGGCCTTCTCCTCTGCTGTGAGGCTGAGCACCTGCGACTTTCCTGATGCCTTCACTGCGGCCAGGTCTTCATCGTTCTTTTTCTTGGCGATGTCGTTGGCGTACTTGGTGGCATCCGCCATGGCGCTGTCCAAAGCAGTGCGGACATCCGCCGGCAGACCGTCCCAGAACTTCTTGTTGACGATCACCGCGTAGCCCAGGTAACCGTGATCGGAAACGGTGACGTTTTTCTGCACTTCAAACATTTTCTGGGTGTAGAGGTTCGATGGCGGGTTTTCGGTGCCGTCGACAACCCCGGTCTGCAGGGCCTGGTAGACTTCGGAAAATGCCATGACCTGCGGGATTGCACCGAGAGCGCGCATTTGCGCATCGAGGATCTTTGAAGACTGGATGCGCATCTTCAATCCCTTGAAGTCTTCCGGCTTGCGCAATTCCCGGTTCGCACTCATCACCTTGAAACCATTGTCCCAGTAAGCCAGACCGGTCACCCCTTTGACTTCAAGCTTTTTCAGCAATGACTGGCCAACCGGGCCGAGGGTCACCTTGTGGAGGGCTTCGTAGCCGTCGAACATGAAAGGCAGGTCGAAGAGTTCGAACTCTTTGACCCCGAGGGGGGCGAATTTGGCCAGCGACGGGGCGAGCATCTGCACCGCTCCGAGTTGTAGCGCTTCAATCTCCTCTTTGTCCTTGTACAGCTGGCTGTTCGGGTAGATTTCAACTTTGACGGCACCCTTGGTGCGCTCCTCTGCCAGTTTCTTGAAATACTCTGCCGCCATCCCCTTGGGGGTATCGACCGCCACCACATGGCTGAACTTGATCACAATCGGCTCGGCTATTGCGTTGGTGGAAAAGGCCAACACCAGGGCAGCGGACAGCAAGAAAAGAAACCTCTTCGACATAATATCTCCTGTTATTTATTGTGAGGAGCAAGGCTGAAAACGAACGATTTTTTCAAACCAAACCCCTGGATTGCTTGACGGATTCCAGCAATACAAAAAACATTCAGGCCAGAATGATCAGGGCAAATTTAACCAGGCAGCCGGAGCCAAAGGCAAACAGGCCGACAATCAGCGGAGCATGGACGTTGGCGACCCAACCGTCACTGAAGCAGCCAGTGGACTTATTGCTCTTCGTAGCGTGGGAGATGACCAGGAAGAGGATGACGGAGGCTGCAACCAGGACAAGACCGGCGATCAAGCTGCTCATAATAAACTCCTGAAGGGATAAGGGTTGGTCACTTATACCTCCGGGAGCATTGCTGCAATCTTACTTAAGGATTACATTTTTGAAAGGTGTGGAAAATAAAGGGACGTGACAGGTTTTCGAAGATTCTCGACCACGTGGAGCAGGCTGCCTTGTGCAAAGTCCGGTCCTTGCTGTCAATGTCGATTGTCAGCCATAAACCAGCCGCGGCAGCAGCAGCACCAGGTCGGGCCAGTAGGTGAGCAGCATCAGGATGGCGATCTGGATCAGCACGGTGGGGAGCACCGCCCTGGAGACGTAGAGCAGATTGCGGTCGACCACCGCGCCTGAGATGTAGAGACTCACCCCGAGCGGGGGGGTGCAGTAACCGATCCCCAGGTTGATGGTCATCAGCAGGCCGAAGTGCATGGTGTTGATGCCGAACTTGTGCAGCAGGGGCAAAAAGATCGGGGTCAGGATCAAAGTCGCCGAGATGATGTCCATGAACATGCCGACGATCAACAGCAGGATATTCACTGCCAGCAGGAAGACCCAGGGAGAGTTGATCTGGTCGATGACGGCGTTGGCGATCTTGTCGGGGATCTGCTCGAAGGTCAGGTACTCGCCGAACACCGAGGCGCCGGCGACAATGACCAACAGGGTGGAACTGGTGACCGCTGAAGAGAGAACGACCTTCTTGATGTCGCTGAGTTTCATGTCCTTGTGGATGAACAGCTCGACGAAAAAGGCGTAGAAGCAGGCGACGACCGCCGCCTCGTTGGCGGTGAACATCCCCGAGTAGATGCCGCCGAAAATCAGCAGAGGCAGGCAAAGCGCCCAGAAGCTTTCCCGCAAAGTGGCGACAAACTCCCTGAAGCTCGGACGGGGTTTTGTGGGGTATTTTTTGTTTTTGCAGTAGAAATAGGCGTACAGGCTCATGAAGAACATGATCAGGATACCGGGGATGAAGCCGGTGAGAAACAACGCCTCGAGGGGGTCGTTGCTGACCATGGCGTAGAGGATCATGGAGATCGACGGCGGGATGA
>JBFIMV010000138.1:0-6459 GCA_041611575.1 Desulfuromonadales bacterium
ACAGCCGCTTCCTCGGGGCGAATTTTGCCAGGGAAACTGCACGGATCCTGGCCGGTTCGGGCGTTCCGGTCTTCCTCTGCAAGCATGACACCCCGACGCCGGTCATCGCCTGGGAGATCATGCGTCGCGGCACCGCCGGGGCGATCAACTTCACCGCCAGTCACAACCCGTGCGAGTACAACGGCATCAAGTTCTCCACCGCCTGGGGCGGGCCGGCCCTGCCGGAGGTGACCCGGGACATCGAGCGGCGCGCCAACGCCATGCAGGGAGAGATCTGTTACCGCGACATGCCCCTCGACCGCGCCAGGCGCGCCGGGCTGGTCGAAGAGATCGACCCGATGCCGGCTTATCTCGCTGAAATCCGCAAAAAGGTCGACCTCGCCGCCATCGGCCGCTCGGGTATGACGGTCGTCGTCGACCCGATGTTCGGCGCCGGCCGCAACTACGTCGACTCCCTGCTGGTCGAGGCCGGCCTGCTGGTGCAGACGGTCAACGCCGGGCACGACCCCTATTTCGGCGGCATGCCCCCCGATCCGTCACCCGACCACCTCCACGCTCTCATGACACGGGTCAGGGACGACAGCCGGATCCTGCTCGGCCTGGCAACCGACGGTGACGCCGACCGGTACGGCATCATCGACGCCGACGGCACCTTCATCGAACCGAACTACATCCTCGCCCTGCTGTACGACTACCTGCTGCGCCGCAGGGGAGAGCGGGGCGATGCCGCCCGCTCGGTCGCCACCTCGCACTTCCTCGACGCGGTCGCCGCGCATCACGGCCATGCCGTGCGCGAGACGCCGGTCGGCTTCAAGTACATCGGCGAGTTCATCCGCGACGATGAGATCGTTATCGGCGGCGAGGAGAGCGCGGGGTTGAGCCTGCGTGGCCACGTTCCCGACAAGGACGGCATCCTCGCCTGCCTGCTGGTGGCCGAAATGGTCGCGGTGGAAGGCAAGTCGCTTGGCGAGCTGCTGAACGACCTCTACCGTCGCGTCGGTGAATTTCACACGGCGCGCACCAACCTGAGGTTGTCGACCGAGCTGGCGAAGAAGGTCGGCGGCAAGCTCGACGCACCACCGAAGAGCCTGGCCGGTCACAGCGTCGTCGACGTCATCACCACCGATGGCGTCAAGATGCTCCTCGACGACGGCTCCTGGGCCCTGTTCCGCAAGTCGGGGACCGAGCCGGTGGTGCGGGTTTACACCGAGGCGGGGAGCAAGGCTGCGCTGGATGAACTGACGAAGGCGGCGGTCGGGTTTGTGGAAGGCTGAAATAAAGTGCTGAGCGATGAGCGATGTGCGATGAGTGGAGGAAACAGTGCTGAGCGATGAGTCATTATAATTTTCCTCATCGCTCATCGCCCAGCACTCAGAACTGCAAAAAAAAGCCCCGGTCGCCCGGGGCTTTCTCTTTGCGATTTCACAGTCCGAGCTGCTTGAAGAAGTCGTTGCCCTTGTCGTCCACCAGGATGTAGGCCGGGAAGTTGACGACGTCGATCTGCCAGACGGCTTCCATGCCGAGCTCGGGAAAATCGATGCACTCGACTTTCTTGATGTTCTCCTCGGCGAGCAGGGCCGCCGGGCCGCCGATCGAGCCGAGGTAGAAGCCGCCGAACTTCTTGCAGGCCTCGGTGACCTGCGGCGAGCGGTTGCCCTTGGCGATCATGACCATCGAGCCGCCGTTCTCCTGCAGCAGGCCGACGTAGCTGTCCATGCGGCCGGCGGTGGTGGGGCCGAAAGAGCCGGACGGCTTGCCGGCCGGGGTCTTGGCCGGGCCGGCGTAGTAGATCGGGTGCTTTTTCAGATACTCGGGCAACGGCTTGCCGGCGTCGAGGATCTCCTTGAACTTGGCGTGGGCGATGTCGCGGCCGACGACGATGGTGCCGTTGAGCAGCAGGGCGTCGCCGCACTTGAGCTTGGTCAGCTCGGCGAGGATTGTCTCCATCGGCTGGTTGAGATCGATCTTGTGGCCGTGCTCGTGCTTGGCCATGCGGTACTGCTCCGGCAGCAGGCGGCCCGGATCGCGGTCCATCTCCTCGACGAACAGGCCGTCCCTGGTGATCTTGGCCTTGATGTTGCGGTCGGCCGAGCAGGAGACCGCCATGCCCAGCGGGCAGGAGGCGCCGTGGCGGGGCAGCCGGATGACGCGGATGTCATGGGTGAAGTACTTGCCGCCGAACTGGGCGCCGATGCCGAGCTCCTGTGCGGCCTTCTGCAGCTTCTCCTCCAGGGCGATGTCGCGGAACGCCTGGCCGTGCTTGTTGCCGGCCGTCGGCAGGCCGTCGAGCTCCTTGGCGGTGGCCAGCTTGACGGTCTTCATGACGGCGTCGGCCGAGGTGCCGCCGATGACGAAGGCGAGGTGGTAGGGGGGGCAGGCCGCGGTCCCCAGCGTCTTCATCTTGGCCACCAGGTAGTCGAACAGCTTCTCCGGGGTGAGCAGCGCCTTGGTCTCCTGGTAGAGCATGGTCTTGTTGGCGGAGCCGCCGCCCTTGGCCATGAAGAGAAACTTGTAGGCGTCGCCCTCGGTGGCGTAGATGTCGATCTGCGCCGGGAGGTTGGTGCCGGTGTTGATCTCCTCGTACATGTCGAGCGCCACGGTCTGGGAGTAGCGCAGGTTCTCCTCGGTGTAGGTCTTGTAGACCCCCTTGCTGATGTATTCGGCGTCGTTGACGCCGGTCCAGACCTGCTGGCCCTTCTTGGCGACGACGGTGGCGGTGCCGGTGTCCTGGCAGGTCGGCAGTTCGAACTGGGCGGAGACCATGGCGTTGCGCAGGAAGGCCATGGCGACCCCCTTGTCGTTGCGCGAGGCTTCCGGGTCGGTGAGGATCTTGGCGACCTGCTCGTTGTGCTCCCTGCGCAGCAGGAAGGACACGTCCTTCATGGCGGCGTTGGCCAGAATCGACAGCGCCTCGGGGCAGACCTTGAGCACGTCCTTGCCGCCGAACGGCTCGACCGTGACGTACTTCTCCGACCCGGGGATCTTGTAGTACCTGGTTTCGTCCTTGGCGACGGGCAGCGGGGCCTGGTAGAAAAACTCCGGCATGATGTCTCTCCTTATGTAAGATGGGCAATGAATGCAGCGGGCCGAAGGAACCCCGGCCGAAACTTGAGAAGGGAGTATAGCGAAACTGTATACAGTTGTCGATAATTAACTGCTGCTAAGGGGTGTTAAAGACCTTCCGGCATGAGCTTTTTGTTGAAAACCATGACATAACCGCTTATCCTCTTCGTTCAGTGAATCAGCCGCCAGTCATCAGCCAGCCGGGACAGACGCATCATGCAGAAACTTCTCAAGAAAATACTGACCTCCAAGGTCTACGAAGCCGCCGTCGAAACGCCGCTCGAAGAGTCCGCGGTCCTCTCCCGTCTGCTCGGCAACCGGGTGCTGCTCAAGCGCGAGGACCTGCAGCCGGTCTTCTCCTTCAAGATCCGCGGCGCCTACAACCGCATCGCCCACCTCTCGGCCGAAGAGCGGGCGCACGGCGTCATCACGGCCTCGGCCGGCAACCACGCCCAGGGGGTCGCCTTCTCCGGCCAGAAGCTCGGCATCGACACGACCATCGTCATGCCGGTGACGACGCCGGCCATCAAGGTCTCCGCCGTCCAGGCTTTCGGCGCGACGGTCGTACTCTTCGGCGACAACTACTCCGAGGCGGCCGAACACTGCGCGCAGCTCATCGCGGAAACCGGGCGGATCTTCATCCCGCCCTTCGACGACGAGCTGGTGATCGCCGGGCAGGGGACGGTGGCCGACGAGCTGCTGCGCCAGACGGCCGGCAGGATGGACGCGGTGTTCGTCCCGGTCGGCGGCGGCGGCCTGCTGGCCGGCATGGCGGCCTTTCTCAAGCAGCTCTGCCCGGAAGTCCGGGTGATCGGCGTCGAGCCGGTCGACAGCGACGCCATGGCCCGCTCCCTGGAGGCCGGCCGCCGGGTGCGCCTCGATTCGGTCGGCATCTTTGCCGACGGCGTCGCCGTGCGCGAGGTCGGCCAGCTGACCTTCGACATCTGCCGCAAGTACGTCGACGAGGTCATCCGCGTCGACGTCGACGAAATCTGCAGCGCCATCAAGAGCGTCTACCAGGCCACCCGTTCCATCGTCGAGCCGGCCGGCGCCCTGGCCGTCGCCGGCCTCAAGCGCTACGTCCGGGAACGCGGCGTGAGCGGCCAGACGCTGGTGGCGATCAACTCCGGCGCCAACATGAACTTCGAGCGCCTGCGCTACGTCGCCGAGCGGACGATGATCGGCGAGAAGCAGGAAGCGCTGTTCGCCGTCACCATCCCCGAAAAGCCGGGTGCGCTGTTGCGCTTCTGCCATGACGTCGTCGGCGAGCGCAACATCACCGAGTTCAACTACCGCCTTTCGGGGCGCGATACCGCCCACCTGTTCGTCGGCATCGCCATCAAGGGCGACGAGGAAAGGCGGGCCTTCCAGGCCCAGCTGACCGCCAACGGCTTCGACAACGTCGATTTGACCGACAACGACCTGGCCAAGACCCACGTGCGCTACATGGTCGGCGGCCGTTCGCCCGACGTCCAGGACGAGCGCCTGTTCCGCTTCTGGTTTCCCGAGCGCCCCGGCGCCCTGGCGCGTTTCCTCACCACCATGGGGGCCGGCTGGAACATTTCACTCTTCCACTACCGCATGCAGGGCGGCGATTTCGGACGGGTGCTGATCGGCCTCGAAATCCCCGGTGACCAGGAGGCCGCTCTGTCGCCTTTCCTCAAGGGGCTCGGTTACCGTTATCTGGAGGAGACGGCCAACCAGGCCTATCGCCTGTTCCTGTGAGCGCCGGCCGGTCCGTCTGCCATCCCCATAATTTTTCAAGAAACTTAATTGACAGTTTTACTCAGGTATGTTATCCATTAGTCAAGTCTCGCCGGCAGGCTCCTGCCGGCATTTTTACAGGTCCCGAGAGTGGAGGAGAAACCAGGTGTTCGAAACGATCCGTGAAGACATCAATTCGGTATTTGACCGCGACCCGGCAGCGCGCAGCGTGCTGGAGATCATCTTCTGTTATCCCGGGCTGCACGCCGTCTGGATCTACCGCATCGCCCACTGGTTCTGGACCCGGGACCTCTACTTCCTCGGCCGCTTCACTTCGCACATCGGCCGCTTCCTGACCGGGATCGAGATCCACCCGGGGGCGAAGATCGGTCACAAGTTTTTCATCGATCACGGCATGGGCGTGGTCATCGGCGAGACGGCCGAGATCGGCGACAACGTCACCCTCTACCACGGCGTCACCCTCGGCGGGGTCACCTGGGACAAGGTCAAGCGGCACCCGACCGTCGAGGACAACGTCGTCATCGGCTCGGGCGCCAAGGTTCTTGGCCCGTTCACCGTCGGCCGAGGCGCCAAGATCGGCTCCAACTCGGTGGTGGTCAAGGAAGTGCCCGAAAATGCCACCGTGGTCGGCATCCCCGGCCGCGCCGTCATGCAGCAGGAGGAGAGATCGGCCGAAACCCGCCCCGACCTCGAACACGGCAATCTCCCCGACCCGGAAGCCAAGGCCATCAGCTGCCTGTTCGACCAGATCCGGGCGCTGGAGAAGAAGGTCCAGGATCTGACCAACCGCCTCGAGGCCAGGGATGCGGAGCCGGAACCCGCCCCGGTGGCCAAACGGGCTCCGGCGGCCAAGCCGGCACCCAGAAAGGCCCGGCCGGCAGCGAAGAAGGCCAAGGCGGAATAGGAACCCTCAGCGATGCGCATGTCCACCAAAGCCCAGTACGCCGTACGCGCCATGGTCAACCTCGATCTGCACTCCGGCGGACAGCCGGTCGCTCTGAAAGACATCTCCCGGCGCGAGGACATCTCCCAGACTTACCTGGAGCAGCTGTTCGTCAAGATGCGCCGCGGCAGGATCGTGCGCAGCGTGCGCGGGCCGGGCGGCGGTTACGTCCTGGCGCGACCCGCCAGGGAGATCCGCATCGACGAGATCATCGACAGCGTCGAAGAGTCCCTCGTGCCGGTCTCCTGCATGGACCAGAAGCATGGCTGCCAGTGCGACGACCAGTGCGTCACGCACAACGTCTGGCAGGGCCTGGGTGAGAAGATCCGCCAGTTTCTCGCCTCGATCACCCTGGCGGACCTGTCGGATGAAGCCAGGGAAAAGTTGGAAATGAAGTCATAAATTCAAGTTTTGAATTTTGAGTTTTGAGTTTTGAGTGAAGATCAATGAATTGAAAAATAACACCATCAATAAAGCTTGTTAGGGATTAAAGTTGAACCTGTTTGTAAGCAATTTTCAACGAGTACTTAAAACTCAAAACTTGTAACTTAAAACTTAAAACTGCTCTCTCTGGAGGATATAAGGTGAAACCGATTTATCTCGACTACAACGCCACCTCGCCGGTGCGCCCCGAAGTGCTCGATGCGATGCTCCCCTTTTACCGGGAGCAATTCGGCAACCCTTCGAGCGTTCACTGGGCAGGCCGTCAGGTCGCCGGGGCGATGGAG
>JBFIMV010000139.1:0-6441 GCA_041611575.1 Desulfuromonadales bacterium
CAGCGACCTGCAGATCAACCTGGAGCTGGCCGGCGACTGGAGGCTGGTCGAACCGGTCACCTTCCGGCTCGACGACCGAGCCGTCGATCTCACCAGGCTGCAACTGCGCAGCCCCGACGGCGAGCTCTCCCTGGCGGGTCGCTTCATGCGGCACAGCAAGGACCATCGGTTCAGCTTCTCCGCCAGGCGCCTGCCGCTGGAAACCCTTACCCCCCTGATCGCCCCCTGGGGACTGACCGGGGCTCTCGACGCCGAGGTGGCTTGCGAGGCGCAGGGTTGCCGGCTGCAGGCCGACGGCCTCGAAGCTCTGCGCCACGGGGACCAGGTGCTGTATTTCGAAAATGTCCTGATGGAAGGGTCGTGGAATGCCGGCGGCCTGAAGACCGATCTGGCCTTCGGCCTGGGCGAAGCCGGCCAGCTGGCCGCCAGCCTGACATCCAGGGCGCCGATGAACTGGCAGCTGCCGTTCGACGGGCAGCTGACGCTGTTCCTGCGCAAGCTCGCCCCCGAGGCCCTGCTGTCCCTCGTCGGCGGCGTTCCCTTGAGCGGCTCGTTGTCCGGGGAACTCTCGACCGACTGGCGCAACGGCCGCCCCGACCGCATCGACCTCGACCTCGGAGGCCCGCTGAGCTGGAGGGCTTCGCAAGAGGAGGAAGTCGCCCTTGGACTGCAGCTGCAGGGCAGCTGGAGCGACAATGGCCTGATGCTCACAGCTCAGGCTCTCCCGGCCGTCGGCGGCAGCATGGACGTGCAGGCGACCGCCGCTTCGCCACCAGCATGGCAGCTTCCGCAGAAGATTGACCTGTCAGCCGCCTGGAGCGACCTCCCCCTGCTCGGCCTGTATCATCCGCCGCAGCAGTTGCAGGTTGCCGGTGCCTGGAGCGGCAACGGCGAGGGGACACTGTACGACAACCTCAGTTTTCGCAGCAGCGGCAGCATGCAAGCCGTCGGCGGCCGGCTGACCTGGCTCGACGAGGACGCCGGCGAGATCAGCGTGCGCCTGCGCCAGGCGACCACCGACTGGCAATGGCAGGGTGAGAGCCTGCAGGGCTACCTGGTGCTCGGCCTGGAAGACAGGGGGCAGCTCGAAGCAAGCTGGGGCCTGCCGCTCCCCGCGCGCTGGCCCCTGGCCATGCTACCGCAGGGGGCCTTCCAGGCACAGCTCGCCGGGCGGCTGGAAGAGAGCGGCCTGCTCGGCCTGCTCGTCCCTGACGTGGTTCAGGAAACGCGCGGTGAGTTGAGCATCGACGCCGCGCTCGCTGGGAGCTGGCAGGAGCCCGCCCTGTCCGGTTCGGCCAGGCTCCAGGGGGGAGGCGCCTACCTCCCGGCCCCCGGCATTCACTTGAAGGATCTCGGCGTGGATGCGCGCTTCGATGACAAGGGCATCCATTTTTCCGGGCTGTCGGTAACCTCCGGGCCGGGGCAATTGACCGGCGATGGTTCGATCGCCCTCAAGGGCTGGCAACCGGCCGGGTTGGATTTCGCGGTGCGCGGCGAAGACTTCTCCCTGGTGCACCTGCCCGAGCTGCAACTGCGCATCAGCCCTGACCTGAAATTGACCGGAACTCCCGACGCCCCGACCCTCAGCGGCGACATCCTCATCCCCTATTTCCTGGCGGCCGGCCGCAGCGAACGCAATCCCGTGCCGGTCAGCCCAGACGTGATCGTGCTGGACGCCGCCACTCGCGAGCCGCGCGAGCTGCCGATGAAGATGACGACCCGGGTGCGCCTGCTGCTGGGCGACCAGGTGCTGGTCAAGATGTTCGGCCTGGACGCCCGTCTCGGCGGCGAGCTCGCGTTGACCGGCAGCGACCTGCAGAACTTTTCCGGCCAGGGGGAGGTGCACGTCGAAGAAGGCCACTACGCGACTTACGGCGTGAAGCTCAATATCGAAAAAGGCCGGGCCGTCTATGCCGGCGGGCGGCTCGACAACCCGGCAATCGACATCCTCGCCCTGCGCAAGGTCGGCGACGTACGGGCCGGCGTGCAGATCCGCGGCACGGCCAAGGTCCCCGACGCCAAGCTCTTCTCCGAACCGGCAATGCCCGACACCGACGTCCTGTCCTACGTTGTGCTCGGCCGGCCGCTCAGCCAGGCCGGCGGCGAGACCAACCCGCTGATGCTGGCGGCCGGTGCGCTGCTGTCTGCCGGTGATTCGGCGGTCTTGCGCAGCCGGCTGCAGAGCCAGCTCGGCATCGACACCATCGAAGCGGGCAGCGACACCGGCCAACCCGATGACACGGTCCTGCGCCTCGGCAAGTACCTGACCCCCGACATCTACCTGAGCTACGGCTATTCACTGTTCAGCCAGAACAGCGAAGTCGGGCTGCGCTACCGCTTCCTGGAAAACTGGGAGGCCGAATCCAAGTTCGGCGTCGAGAGCGGCGCCGACCTCTATTACCGGTTCGAGTTCGAATAAGCGGCGGCACAGCACGCATTCCGACCGGCAAAGGAGAGATCATGGACATCCTGGATTACCTGCGCAACGAGGTCTTCGCCGGCAACGGCATCGAGAGCAAGATCTTCTACTCGATCCTCGCCCTGCTGTTTTTCATGCTGATGCAGCGCATCATCCTGCTGTTCCTGCTGCGCGGCCGCGAGGTCCAGGCCCAGTACAAGATCCGCAAGATCGTCACCTACATCATCTTCCTCGTGGCCTTCCTGGTCATCGGCCGCATCTGGTTCGCCGGGTTCGAGGCGCTCTCCACCTACCTCGGCCTGCTCTCCGCCGGCCTGGCGATCGCCCTGCAGGTACCGCTGGTCAACCTCGCCGGCTGGGCCTTCATCCTCTGGCGGAAGCCGTTCTCGGTCGGCGACCGGGTGCAGGTAGGCGACCACCGCGGCGACGTCATCGACCAGCGCATCTTCATGTTCAGCCTGATGGAGATCGGCAACTGGGTCGACGCCGACCAGAGCACCGGCCGCGTCATCCACATCCCCAATGGCAAGGTCTTCACGGACGTGCTTGCCAACTACAGCCAGGGGTTCCAGTACATCTGGCACGAGTTGCCGGTATTGGTGACCTTCGAGAGTGACTGGCGCAAGGCCAAGGGGATTCTGCTGGAGATCGTGCAGAAGCGCGCCACGCCGCTCACCAACGCGGCCGAGCAGCGGGTGCGCGAGGCCGCCAAGAAGTTCATGATCTTCTATTCGACGCTGACGCCGACGGTCTACACCAGCGTCCATGACAGCGGCGTGATGCTTACCCTGCGCTACCTCTGCGAGCCACGCCGGCGGCGCGGCATGGCCCAAGATCTCTGGGAGGACATCCTCGACGCCTTCGCCGAGTGCGACGACATCGACTTCGCCTACCCGACCCAGCGGCTCTATTACAACCAGACGGAAGGAAAAACCGAGGCCCGGGCGCCGCTGCCGCAGGAACTGACAGGAGTGAAGCTGCCCCCTGCCTGACGTGAAGAATAATTCGATTCCAGACCCTGAATGATTTAACACAGAGACGCAAAGGACCACGCTTTCTCAGCGTCTCCGCGTCTTTGCGTCAATAACGGGGTTGTCTTCGTTTGGACTTTACGTTCGAAAGATTCAGAAGATCGAGATACCGGTCTTCGTGGTGAACAGTTCCAGGGCTCTGGTCCCCGCCAGGGAGTTGCCCGACGTATCGAGCCCCGGCGACCAGACGCAGACCGAGAACTGCCCCGGCATGACCGCCAGGACGCCCCCACCCACCCCGCTCTTGCTCGGCAGCCCGACGCGGTAGGCATAGTCGCCGACCGCATCATAGGTGCCGCAGGTCAGCATCAGGGAGTTGACGTACTTCACCTGGTTGGTCGTCATGATCAGATCGCCACTGACCGGCGCGACGCCGTTGTTGGCGAGGAACAGCCCGGCGTTGCACAGCTCGTGGCAGCTCATGGCGAGCGAGCAGTGGTGGAAGTAGGCGTCCAGCACCCGCTCCGGGCTGTTGTCGAGGTTCTTGAAGCTCTTGAGGAAATGCGCCATCGCCTTGTTGCGGTGACCGGTCGCCTGCTCGGAGCGCGCCACCGCCAGGTCGAAGTCGATGGTCGGCTCGCCGCTTAAGGCCCGCACGATATCGCGCAAGGTTTCGATCGCCTCGTCGAGGTGACTGAGAATGACGTCTGTGACCACCAGCGCGCCGGCGTTGATGAACGGGTTGCGCGGCTTGCCGTTCTCGTATTCGAGCTGCACCAGTGAATTGAAGGGATTGCCCGACGGTTCGCGGCCGACCCGCTGCCAGAGGGCGTCGCCGGCCAGCTGCATCGCCAGGGTCAGGGTGAAGACCTTGGAGATGCTCTGGATGGAGAAGCGCTCGCCGGCGTCGCCCACCGCGAACACTTCGCCGCCGACCGTGTGCACCGCCATGCCGAATTTCTCCGGCGGCACGCTGGCCAGCTCCGGGATGTAGCTGGCGATCCGCCCCTGGTGCAGGAGCGGTTTGACCTCGTCACGTATCTCTTCAAGAATTTTCTGCATTTTCATCGTGCACCTTGTTCATCATCATAACTTTCAGTTGAGCTGTCGGGGCTGGTCGGGACCGTTCCCCCTTTGACCCAAACCTTCTCTCAGTTCCATGCCAGCCCGCTGCGAGTCTGCCAGTAGTTCTCCGGCGTCTCACGCAGACCGCTCAATGCGTCCGCTGCTTCATCATCCCATGCCACGGAGAGGGCCGCGACGTTTGAGTTGAGATGTTCGATACAGGCCGCGCCGCTCAACACCACATCCGCCCAGGGCTGGGCGAGCACGGCCGCGAGGGCGAGGGCGTCGACGGTCGTCGCCAGCCGGACGGTCTGCCGCATCAGGCGCGCCAGCCCGGTGGCGAACCGGGGGGCCAGGTTGCGCTCGGTCAGGCGGCCGTTGGCCAGCGCTTCCTTGACGATGACGCCGACGCCGGCCTGGTGGGCACGCGCCAGCGCCGCTCCCGCTGATGGTTCGAGCAGGTTCCAGGTCGCCTGCACGCAATCGAACAGCAGCCTGCCGTCTATGGCGATGTCGACCGCCCGGTCGATAATCTCCGCCTGGCGAGGACCGGTGACCGTGAGGCCGATGGCCACCCTCTCACCCTTGAGGCGACTCAGCTCACCCAGGACCGCGGGGTTGTCGAGCGCACCGCTCTCCAGAGTCGCCGAGTGGACCTGGTAAAGACCGAGCGCCGCGCCGAGGTGCCGCCTGCTCTCAGGCCACTGCTTGAGCAACAGCTCGCGTGAGTGTTCCTTGACCTCGTGAACCCTGGCCTCGACCTGCCAGTCGGCGGTGTAGGTATAGCCCCACTTCGAGCCGATCACCAGGGACCGCGGCGGCAACCGGCGCGCCGCCAGCCAGCGACCGAGGAACTCCTCCGCGCGCCCGTAGGAACGCGCCGCATCGAAATAGCGCACCCCCGCACGGTAGGCGGTATCGAGCAGGGTAAAAGCCCGGGCCTCCATCGCCTCAACAGCGTAGTCACCGCCGAGGTCTTTGGCGTGGCCGAGGTTGATATAGCCGGGGCGACCGATCGCCGCGAGCCCGAGACCCAGGCAGGAGACACGCAATCCGGTTGTGCCGAGCTGTCGGAGCTGCATGTTTCGAATCCTCACGAGGGTGGAGGGACGCCGTTAGTCCAACAAGCGGCGACAAAAGCGGAGACAGTTACCTCTTTTCACTCATTTTACCGGGAATATGGTAACTGTCACCGTATTTGCATTTGCTGCTGCGCGGCGATAATCTCCTGCACCAGCTGCAATCCGGTCTTGTCACATGGGGGGAGCTCAACATCGCTCATGGCGAGCGGCCGGGTCCGGCTCCCCCAGCGCAGCAGGTGCGCGCTCCAGCTGAGCCCGGCGCCGAAGGCCGGCATCAGCAGGGTCGCCCCGGGTGCCACCCGCCCTTCTTCCAGCGCTTCGACCAGGGCCAGCGGCGCGGTCGCCGCCGACATGTTGCCGTAACGCTCGATATTGATGTAGACCTTCTCATCGCCCGCGCCCATCCGCTTGGCCAGCGCATCAATAATCCGCAGGTTGGCCTGGTGCGGCACGATCAGGTCGATCGCCTCTTTCGCCAGGCCTTCTTTTTCCAGAACAGAGTCGCAGGCCCGGCTCATGCCGATAACGGCGCGCCTGAAGATCTCCTGACCTTCGAAGCACCACTCGGTCTGACCGAGATGCCGGCCCTGGTTGGCGTAACCGGTCCCCATGCCGTGCACGGTCAGGATGTCGCGGTCCTTGCCGAAACAACCGAGAGATTCGGCCAGGACGCCCGATTTCCGGTCAGAGGCTTCAAGGAAAAAGGCTGCGGCACCATCCCCGAACAGAACGGCCACGTTGCGATTCGACCAGTCCATCTGCACCGAGGTCACATCGGCGCCGATGACCAGAACGGTTTTCACGCTGCCGGAGCGGATCATCGCCGTCGCCACGCTCAGCCCGTACATGCCGCTGGTACAGGCGGAATTCAGATCGAGACAGGCGGCGTTGTCAGCGCCCAGGA
>JBFIMV010000140.1:0-6410 GCA_041611575.1 Desulfuromonadales bacterium
CTCAGCCCTTCTCCTCTTCCTCGTAGGCCTTGCGCACCAGCAGGAAGATTACTCCGCAGAGAATGAAAAGACCGATAGCCAGGCTCCCCCAGAGCTTGCGCTCGTTGATTGTCTCGTCGATTGCTGCGACCTCCGCGCCGATTTTGCCGAGTTCGCCTTGCAGGCCGCCCGTCTCGCGGCGCACCTTCTCAACGTCGACTTCGTGGAACAGCCGACGGAAGCGGTTGCGCAGATCGAACAGGCTGCCCTGCATGCCGTCGACTGCAAAACCGAGGCGATGGAGTCGGATGGTGTCTGCATCCACCTTGGCGATCAATGTTTCGGTCTCGACCATGGACAGGCGGATCAGGGCGGCGCGCTCGTAGCTGTGGCAGCGAGAGCAGTCCTGCTCGTTGATCAGATCGATCTCGGCCTTGCGGACGGCGTGGCTGCCATGACAGGTGACGCACTGCGGCCCTCCCGTGAGCAGGGCCTTGCCGTGCGCCCCGTTGCGGTAGGTTTCATTAACACCGACATGGCATCGACCGCAGAAATCCGGGATGTCGGCATGGTCCGGCACCCCCAGGAACCCGCGCTCAGGGCTCATGGCCATCGCGACGTCGGCGGGGTCGCCACCGTGGCAGTCATGGCAGGAGATGCCGTTGGCGGCATGGATACTGTCACGCCATTCACCGACCGGGGCGCCAAGATGGCCCGGCTGGCCGCCGTGGCACTGCAGGCAAACCGTTTCGGCCGCCGCAGCCGGCAGGGCGAGGCAGAAGACTGCGGTCGTCAGAACAAGCAAGCAGCGGATCATTCCTCTCATGAGTAATGCCCCCATATGGAAATGGCAACGAACAGAAGGATGCCGAGGATATAGCAGGTCACGAACATGGGCCGCTTTGCCGGGCGACGCTCAGGGCCGCGGTCGATGAACGGCAGCAGGGCCATGAAGGTCATGAACGCCACCTGGACGCCCAGGCCGATGATCTCGCTGGGGAATATCTTCAGCGTCTGGTAGGCCCACAGGAAATACCACTCCGGCTTGATGTGCGGCGGCGTGACGAAGGGGTCGGCCGGCTGGAAGGCCGACTCGGGGAAAAACATCCCCGGCGCGTAGAAGATGATGGCAAGCAGCAAGGCGATGAAGAAGCAGATCACCGCGGCATCCTTGACCACGTAGTTCGGGAAGAAGGGGATGCCGCCGGGATGTTTTTCATGCTCGAAGAACGGCAGCGGCTCTTCCGGCTTGTAATCAGGGCCAAAGGGGGCGGATGAAATGCCGCGCCGCTTGACGCAGAACAGGTGGACGCCGATCAGCCCCAGCAGGACCAGCGGCAAGGCGACCACGTGCAGCGCAAAGAATCTCCCGAGGGTCTGATTGCCAACCGTCGGCCCGCCACGCAGGAACTCGACCAGGAAGTCGCCGATCACCGGGATGGCCCCGGCCGCATCGGTCGCCACGGTGGTTGCCCAGAAGGAGAGTTGGCTCCAGGGGAGGAGATAGCCGGTCAGGCAGAGTGCCATGGCCAGGTTGAAGATGATGAAACCCGTCAGCCAGGTGAATTCCCGGCGGCCCTTGTAGCTCCCCATGAAAAGGACCGAGAGCATGTGCAGCAGCAGGGCGATGACGATGACGTTGGCGCCGACCGCGTGCAGCATGCGGAACAGCCAGCCGAAAGGGACCTCGTTGACGATGTAGGTGACGCTGGCATAGGCCTTCTCGGAATCGGGCACGTAGAACATCAGCAGCAGGATGCCGGTGACGAACTGCAGCGTGAACAACGCCAGCAGGACCGCGCCGAGGGTGTACCAGACGTTGACGTTGCGCGGCAGCAGGTAGCCTTTCAGCTCCTTCTCGAAAATGTCCCGCACCCCGAGTCGCAGATCGACGAAATCGACCAGCCATTTGATCGGTTGCATAGCCGTCTCCTATCCGATGCGGAGTTGATCGCCGTCAACTGCAACGGCCAACTGTTCGAGAGGTTTTGGCGGCGGTCCGGCGAGGACCTGCCCGTTCGCCGAGAAACGACCACCATGACATGGGCAGAGGAATTCCCCCGCCTGTTCCTGCCAGGCGACGACACAGCCGAGGTGGGTACAGACGGCCGACAGGGCGACGAACTGTCCGGGAGAGGTCTGCAACACGACGGCGGGCTTGCCGAGGTACTGGAACAGGTGCGCCTTGCCGGGCGCAACCTGCGCGAGCGCGACCAGGACCTGGTCACTGCCACCACCGGACTTGATGGGAGAAAGAAAGCGAAATACCGGCCAGGCGGAGGCAGCGCCAATCACGGCACCGAGTCCGGCGAGCATGCCATAGAGAAACTTGCGCCGCTGCAGCGGCGGCGTGTTTTGGTCGGACATTCAACCTCCTGATGAATCAAGACGCATGTCGGGTGGACAATGGGGCGGAAAAAATGGCCACGTAAATGGCACAAGTATAGGCGATGATGCGCGTCTTTCAAGTATTACATAAAATGTCGGGCAGGCGCGGAAGCTACTCAGACATCGCCGCGTAAACGGGAATGCGCAGCTCCTGCCCAGGGCCACCCTCGATCGGGATCATGATATAACCACTGAAACGCGGCTGCCCGGGCTTGGGCTTCAGGCCCAGGTTGATGGTAACTTCTTCTCCCGACGCGAGCGGCCTCGCCGACTGGGAGACGGTGAGTTCCTCGGCCGTGGATACCGGCGTGCCAAGCACCAGTGGGGCACCCCCGCGATTACGGATTTTCACCGATGACCTGGCGTTCACTCCGGCGGGAATCGTGCCGAAATTAACCTGAGCGGGGTCGACCGATACGACTTCCTTGACAACCCCCTTGACAAACAGCTGCACGACGGGCTGGGCCGGATCGTTGCTGTACAGGTAGACCGTCTTGGCCACATTGCCGCGAAAGCGGGTGCTGTCGAAGCTGACCTTGAGCTCTCCCGTGCTGCCGGGGGCAAGGTTCTTCTCTGAAACCAGGGCCGCGGTACAACCACAGGAGCTGCGCACCCGGTCGATGACCAATGTTTCATCGCCGGCGTTGCTGAAAGTGAAAACATGGGGCACCTGTTCTCCCTGGTAGACCTCGCCGAAATCGAAATTCGGATTCTGCACGGCAAGGTTCGGCGCAGCGATCGACGGTGAAGCAAGCAGGCAGATCATGGCAAAGACAACAGCGGATATGACGCGCATCGGGTATTCTCCTCACAGCCGGTTGACGTCCCAGAAAGCGTTGATTGCGGATGATTATAGCACAAGAATTCAGCAGGGTTCACGCGTAACTTCGGCAGTCTAAAAAATTGACATAAATTCGCTGTTTTGCTATAGAATAGCGGCATTATGAACTTTGCCCCCACCCCCGAAAAAAAGCTCGCCATGAAACCTCTCTTCACTGCGCGGCAGATTGCTGACCGCATCGGGGAACTCGCCGGGGAGATAGACAGAGACTACCAGGGTCGCGAGATACTCATGATCGCCGTCCTCAAGGGGTCGTTCCTGTTTGTTGCCGACCTCATCAGGGCGGTAAAGACGCCTTCGGTTATCGACTTCGTGCGCCTGGCCAGCTACGGCTCGGCGACCCAGTCCTCGGGGATTATCGAACTCCGCAAAGACATCGAAATGTCAATCAAGGGTCGGGACGTCCTGGTCGTCGAGGATATCGTCGACAGCGGCCTGACTCTCGAATCTCTGCGGACCATGCTGCTCAACCGGCAGCCGGCCAGCCTGAGAATCTGCACCCTGATCGACAAGAAAGCCCACCGCGTTACGGAAGTACCGGTCGACTACGTCGGCTTTGCCATGGATGACGGGTTCATCGTCGGCTACGGCCTGGACCTCGACGAAAGATATCGCGACCTGCCCGACATCTGTGTGGTTCAGGGCGCCTGATCGCATCGACTTTGAGGAGAAACTGAATGATCGTTCAGTGTGAAGCATGCCAAACCCGCTTTCGCCTTGCCGACGACAAGGTCAAGGACGGCGGGACCAAGGTCCGCTGCTCGAAATGCAAACAGGTCTTCACCGTGATGCCTGCAGAGCAAGAGCCCGAAGTGGATACTGTCGACTTCGACTCACTCAACATGGAAAAGGTTGACGACGAAGCGGCGGGAGATGCTGCCATCAGGCCTGACGACGGTTCCCCGCAACCGGAATCAGCCACGGGCGAACTCGACTTCAGCGCCCTGGAACAGGACCTGGAAGGGGCCGTCTCCAAAGACGAGCTGGCGGACGACTTCACCTTTGCCGGCAGCGGCCCGTCGAGCGCCGACTCAGAGGCGGACTTCGATGCTGCCGCCGCGTTCGAAGAGACCCCGGGGCCGTCCGGACCTTCTGAATTCTCTTTCGAGGATGACGCGTCAGCCGCAAGCATCAAAACCGACGGCGACGACTTCAGCGTTGGCGACAGCGATGCGTTCGAATCAGACGCCCTGTCCTTCGACGAAGAGAAAGAGGCCGCCGACACCTTCGCTTTCGGCGATCCCGACGATGGCGACAGCTTCAGCTTCGGTGATGACGCCACGGAAAAGCCTTCCGGCGAACCGGGAGCTTCTGACGAGTTCTCCCTCGATGACGAGAATCCTTTCGGCGAGGAAGCGGCGGCAGAATGGAGCGACCAGTCCGCAAGTGACGACGTCTCTTTCGATTTTGACGAGCCGAGCTTCGAATCCAGCCCTCCTGCGGCGCCGAAACAGGGATCGGACGAGCTCCAGTTCGGTGAGATCAACTTCGCCGATAACGATGACGCGACGGCGAGCAACACCTTTGCCGCAGACGATGATTTTTCCAAAGCAACCCTGCAGCCGAGCATGGACTCCCGTGCGGACCTGGCGGAACCTCCCCGCAAGGAAACACCGGCTCGTGACCTCGACGACCGGGAGCCGCTGGCGGCGCCGGTAAAGAAGAGCAAGAGTTCGCTGTCCAGCCTCGTCACCCTGCTGGTGCTTCTGCTCGTAGCTCTCGGCGGCGGCGCCGGCTACCTCTACCTGCAGGAAGGGGCCCTCAATCTCAATGTGCTGACGCGCTATCTGCCGTTCTTGCAGGAATATATCGGCGAAGTGCCGACGGCAGACCCTGGCCATCAGATCGGCATCAATATCGCCGGCAGTTCCTACGTGAAGGGCAAGGCCGGACAACTCCTGGTCATCCAGGGGGCGGCGGTCAACAACTACCCTACCACCCGTTCGGCCATCACCATCAAGGGTGTCCTGCTCGACGCCAACAACCAGACCCTGCTGCAACAGACCGTCTTCTGCGGCAATTATCTAAGCGAAGACGCGCTGAGCACAATGCCCTTCACCGCCATCGAGGAGGCGATGAACAACCAGTTCGGCGACAGCCTGTCGAACATGAACGTGGCGTCCGGAGCATCGATCCCGTTCACCATCGTCTTCCGCAACCTGCCGGCCGGCATCGCCAACATCAACGTCGAGATCGTCGATTCGAAGCCCGGGGTCCGCTGACACCGTCTGCGACGATCTCCAGGCATGAAAACGCAAGAGGCCACACCTGATTCAGGTGCGGCCTCTTGCGTTTGTGACTCTCTCCCGATAAATCAGGGAGCTTCGATCGCGTCGACCGGGCAGCTGTCGACACAAGCGCCGCAGTCGGTGCAGGTCGCGGCGTCGATCACATGCACGTCACCCTGCTCGCTGATCGCATCGACCGGACAGGTATCCGCACAGGCGGCGCAATTGATGCACTCGTCGTTGATAGTGTGGGTCATCGGACTTTCCTCCTTGTTGGTTTTGATGAAGCTGGTTGCGTAATCCGGCAGGAGTTTACCGCAACACCGCGGGGCATGTCCAGCGCAAAGACACTGGTCTTTTTGCAAAAGCGCTTGCAATTCACTGTCCCATCCATTAACCTTCCACAACGTTTTTTTTGACGTTAAATCGCTGATATAGCCAGACTTTAATTTTTCAGCAAAACTAAACCCTAGAAATTCAGAATCTATTTTTTTTGCATATACCCGGATTGAACATTTAAAAACTCGCATTCAGGAGGACACGATTCATGGACATTCTGGCTCTCAATTGCGGCAGCTCCTCGGTCAAGTACCAGCTGTACGACTGGAAGAAGAAAGAAGTCATCGCCAAGGGGATGGTCGAGCGCGTCACCATCGGCGATTCCTTCATCATCCACGAGGTCCCCGGCCGCGACACCTATCGTGAAGAATACGAATGCCCCGACCACAAGGTCGCCATCCACCTGATCATCAAGATCCTGATCGACAAAAAATACGGCGTGGTCAGCGACATGAGCCAGATCTCCGCAGTCGGCCACCGCGTGGTCCATGGGGGCGAGAAGTTCACCTGCTCGGTGCGGATCGACGAGGCGGTGCTCGACGCCATCAAGGCCGTTCAACACCTCGCGCCGCTGCACAACCCGCCGAACATCTCGGGCATCGAGGCTGCCCAGTCGGTCCTCCCCGATGTGCCGC
>JBFIMV010000141.1:0-6389 GCA_041611575.1 Desulfuromonadales bacterium
CGTAAGACCGATCGACCGCAGCAAGGTCCGGTCTTCGCCTGCCGGGACTTGGACGGAGATCAGCAGGAGATGAAAGAGCAACAGCGCCAAAAGCACTGTCAGCGGCCTTTGTCGGGCCAGCCCGATCATTCCAAACTCACTCTTCTCAGGAGGGCCATGTCGGCCAGCATTTTGCCTGTCCCCAGGACGACCGAGGAGAGGCAGTCCTCGGCCAAAAAGACCGGCAACCCTGTTTCTGATTTGATCTTGAGGTCGAGATTCTTGAGCAGCGCCCCGCCCCCGGTGAGGACGATTCCCTTGTCGACGATGTCGGCCGATAGCTCGGGCGGCGTCCGCTCGAGGGCCACCCGAACGGCATTGACGATCGAGTCGATCGAATCGGTCAAGGCCTCGCGCACCTCCTCGTCGGTGATGGTGACGGTCTTGGGGATGCCCTCGATCAAATCCCGACCCTTGATCTCCATGGTCATCGGATCGTCCAGGGGAGCCGCCGACCCGATCTTGATCTTGATCTGCTCGGCGGTGCGTTCGCCGATCAGCAGGTTGTATTTGCGCTTGAGGTGCTGGCCCAGGGCTTCGTCCATCTTGTCGCCGCCGACGCGCACGCTCTTGGCGTAGACGATGCCGGCCAGGGAGATGACCGCCACTTCGGTCGTGCCGCCACCGATGTCGACGATCATGTTGCCGGAGGCTTCGGTGATCGGCAGGCCGGCGCCGATCGCCGCGGCCATCGGTTCCTCGATCAGGTAGACTTCCCTCGCCCCGGCCGATTCGGCCGACTCCTTGACCGCGCGCTTCTCCACCTGGGTGATCCCCGAGGGGACACAGATGACGATGCGCGGCCGCACCAGCGCCTTGCGATTATGAATTTTGCGGATGAAATACCGCAACATCTCTTCGGTGATGTCGAAGTCGGCGATCACACCGTCTTTCATCGGGCGGATGGCGACGATGCTGCCCGGCGTACGGCCGAGCATGTTCTTGGCGTCGGTGCCGACCGCCAATACTTTTTTCTGCCCCATCGAGTCCTTCTGCACGGCGACAACGGACGGCTCGCTGACGACGATCCCCTTGCCTTTGAGATATACGAGCGTATTGGCCGTCCCCAGATCGATCGCCAGATCGTTGGAAAACAGGCCAAGGATTGAATCAAACAGGTTAACCATAACGAGGGGCTGCTCCTTTCAAGGTGGCAGTGGTCTGACCAAAGCCGGAAAAATGTTGTTTACACTAGCAAAAGCCCCCCGCATTTTCAAGGAATAAAAGGAAAAACTGTTGCATTTCCAAAGGTGATTGTCTAACATTTCGAGCTTGTTCCCGACGCCGTACAAATCACCACTGAGGAGAAACCACAGACTCATGCTCGACTTCGTTCGCAACAAGAAGAAATCACTGATCATCAAGCTGGCATTCGCCGTCATCATCCTCAGCTTCGTCATCGGCTACGCCATGCTCTCATCTCCCGGCGGCCCCGGCGGTGACACTCCAACCGGCGAAGCGGCATCGGTCAACGGCCGTAAAATCGCCTACCAGGACTTCCAGACCCACTACAGCACCCTCTACCAGCTTTACCAGAGCATCTACCAGGACCAGTTCACCCCGGCCCTGGAGAGTCAGCTCAAGCTGGCGGACAAGGCGCTGAACGGCCTGATCGACCAGGCCCTGCTGCAGGAAGAGGCGGAACGCCAGAAGATCTCGATCAGCCAGAAAGAGCTGGTTGAAGCCATCGCCAACGTGGAAGCCTTTCAGGACAACGGCGTCTTCAACAAGGAACGCTACCTGCAGGTCCTGGCCTACCAGCGCATGACGGCCGACGAGTTCGAGTCAATGCAGCGCAGCGAGCTGATCATCAACAAGGTCCGCGAGCAGCTCCAGGCCGGCGTCACGGTCACGGATGCCGATGTCGAGGAAGAGTTCCGCAAGAACAACGAGAAGGTCAATCTCAGCTTCGTCAGCCTGGCCCCGGCCGCCTTCGAAAAGAAGGTCAAGGTCAGCGACGAAGCCCTCGAGGCCTTTTTCGCCGCCGAGCAGGAGCTGTTCCGCATCCCCGACATGGTCTCGCTGCGCTACCTGCAGTTCCAGCCGCAACGTTATCTCGACCAGGTGACCTTCGAGGAGAGCGAGCTGGAGAAGCACTACCGCCGCCACCTCGACCAGTTTGAAATCCTCGAGCGCATCAAGGCTTCACACATCCTCGTCAAGCTCGAAGCCGACGCCGACGCGGCGACGCGCGAGAAGAAGCGCGCCTATGCAGCGAAACTTCTGGAGGACGTCCGCGCCGGCAAGGACTTCGCCGAAGTGGCGCGCGTCAACTCCGACGACAAGGCGAGCGCGGTCAACGGCGGCAACCTCGGCTGGTTCACCCGCGGCTCGATGGTCAAGCCCTTCGAGGAGGCCGCCTTCAGCATGAAGCCGGGCGACATCAGCGACCTGGTTGAAACGACCTTCGGCTTCCACATCATCAAGGTCGAAGCTTACACCGAACCCGGCGTCCGTCGCCTGGAAGACGCCATCGACGAAGTCAAGGAAGGCCTGCGCGCCGAAAAAGCCAGGCAGCTCGCCTTTGAAAAGGCGATGGACGCCTACAACGTCAACCGCAAGACCGGCGACCTGCAGGCGGCTGCAACCGCCAACAGCCTCGGCCTCAAGGAGTCCGGCCCCTTCGCCCGCGACGGCTACATTGACGGCATCGGCCGCAACGAGGAGATCATCAACGCCGCGCACCTGCTCGAAGACAAGCAACTCGCCCGGCCGGTCGTGACCGAAGACGGCGTCATCCTCTTCGGCCTCAAGGAGCGCATTCCCAGCCACATCCCCGAACTCGGCGAAGTGCGCGACATGGTCGAGGCCGCCTACCGGGCCGCCGAGAGCCTCAAGCTGGCCAAGGTCGCCGCCGAAGAGGTCGCGGCAGCCCTGGCCGTCGGCGGAGAGCTCGACAAGATAGCGAAGAAGAACGGCTACAACATGGAAGAAACCGGCGAGTTCTCGCGCACCTACGCGCCCTTCGTGCCGCGCATCGGCACCTCCGAGGAGCTCTCCGCGGCGGCCTTCGCACAACCTGCCGAACAACCCGGCATCGACCGGGTCTTCGACGTTCAGAAACGCTTCGTGGTCGCCGCGGTCAAACAGCGGATCGCCGCCGACATGGACCAGCTCGACCCGTCCAAGCACGACGAACTGCGCAAGGCCCTGCTCAGCCGCCGCCAGGATGAAGCCGTCCAGAAACGCATAAAAGAACTGCGCGAGAACGCAGCCATCGTCATCGCACCGAGCGTACAAGCCCTGTTGAACAAGGAGAAATAACGTGAGCACCATCGTCCTGCAAACCAGCATGCCAGACCTGAAACTGATCAACCGGGGCAAAGTCAGGGACATCTATGACCTCGGTGAGCACCTGCTGCTCGTCACCTCCGACCGACTCTCGGCCTTCGACGTCATCATGAACGAGGGGATTCCCAAAAAGGGGCAGGTCCTCAACCAGATCTCCATCTTCTGGTTCAACCGCATGGTCGACATCATCCCGAACCATATCATCGCCACCGAGGTCAGTGACTTCCCGAAGGCGACACATGCCTACCGGGACCAGCTCGAGGGTCGCAGCATGCTGGTGAAAAAGGCGAAACCGCTGCCGGTCGAATGCATCGTGCGCGGCTACGTCTCCGGTTCGGGCTGGAAAGACTACAAGAAAACCGGCAGCATCTGCGGCATCGCCCTGCCGGCCGGCCTGCTTGAAAGCGAGCGGCTGCCGGAGCCGATCTTCACCCCCTCGACCAAGGCCGAACTCGGCGCCCATGACGAGAACATCTCCTTCGATGAGGCCGTGCAGCTGTGCGGCGCTGAACGCGCCGCCCAGGTCCGCGACACGACCCTGGAGATCTATCGCCGCGCCCGTGACTTTGCCTGGGAAAAGGGCATCATCATCGCCGACACCAAGTTCGAGTACGGCGTCATGCCCGACGGCAGCCTGATCTGGATCGACGAAGCCCTCTCCCCGGATTCCTCGCGCTTCTGGCCCAAGGACCTTTACCAGCCGGGCGGCCCCCAGCCGAGCTTCGACAAGCAGTTCGTGCGCGACTATCTGGAGACCCTCGACTGGAACAAGCAGGCCCCGCCGCCGCCCCTGCCGGCTGAGATCGTCAGGAAAACCTCGGAAAAGTACCAGGAAGCGCTTTACAAACTGACCGGCATCACCCTGTAAGGGATGAAGGCCGGAAGGACTGCGCCGTGATTCAGCAACACCCGATTGCCAGGTATCTCATCCTGCTCGCCCTCATAATCGCCCTCGCCGGCTGTGCCGGCAGGGCGTTGACGAACGACCCCCGCCCTGCCGCCGAGATCGTCAGCCGCGCCGAACAACTGGTGGCCGCAAAAGCCTACGCCGCGGCGGCCGCCCAGTATGCCATCGTCATCGCCAAGGAGCCCGCCGTCGGCAAACATTACCTGCGGCGGACCGAGCTTCTCGAGCGCATCGACGACGACAAGGAAGCCTACCGGACCTATCGCCTGGCCATGAAACAGGTCCCCGAGAGCGATCCGAACCATCTGGCGCTCATGCACCGCCTGGCCCTGATCAACGCCAACCACCTCTTCAGGATCGAAGAAGCCGAAGCCCTCCTGCTGCGCATGCCGGACAAGAGCATCGAGAAGCTCGACCTGGCGGCCTTCCTTTATTACCAGTCGAGCCAGTACCAACAGGCGATCGACCTGCTCAACAAGGCCCTGGAGCGTGTCCGGGATGCCGACCAGAAGGCCCTGCTGCTCTACCACGCCGCCTTGGTCTACCGTAAACTCGACGATCAGAAGAACCTCTTCGGTTCGCTCTTCTATTCGATCAACAATGCCGAACACCTCGGCCTGATCCGCGACATCGAACAGCTCTGGCAGGAGATCAACGAACCGCCTCGCCCCGCTCCTTGACGCCGGTCAAAGCACACCCCCCCATCATGCGTTAAGATTGTTTCCAACATCACCCAACAGATCGGAGACAGTCATGACGACGCAAACCGCCCAGATCCATGTTGACCCCGCCAAAACCTACGCCCTGGCAGAAATGACCCCCTACCAGGACGGCGCCGTGGTCAGCCGCACGCTGCTGCAGCACGCCACCGGCACCCTCACGGTCTTCAGCTTCGACGCCGGCCAAGCCCTGTCGGAGCACACCGTCCCCTTCCACGCGTTCGTCCAGGTCCTCGACGGCGAAGCGCAGATCATCATCGGCGGCAAGCCGGTGACCGTGACCGCCGGCGAGATCGTGCTGATGCCCGGCGGCATCTCCCACGAGGTCAAGGCGATCAAGCGCTTCAAGATGCTTCTCACCCTCTTCCGCAGCACCTCGGGAAGCGACAGTGAATTCAAGCAGAACTGACCTCCCGGTGCGCGAAAAAAGCTGTTGACACCCCGAAACGCCTCTGTTATAAATCGGCACCTGTTCGGGGCTATAGCTCAGCTGGGAGAGCGCTTGAATGGCATTCAAGAGGTCGGCGGTTCGATCCCGCCTAGCTCCACCAAAGATCAAAGGGTCGCGAGAAATCTCGCGGCCCTTTTTCGTTCCGGCCGGCAAACGGATAGTCCCCTCCCCTGACCTCCCCATCATGAAACACGGACAAAGTCCACACAGGCAACATGGCACATCCCGGATGCTCTCTGCAGAAATCTTGCCTTGATAATTGCATTAAAGTGGGGCATCTTGAAGTCGCGTCACACAAAACAAGTCCCGGAGGGGGGACTGCAACAAGATTGTCTCGCGGGGGGCAAGGCGGTTTCAAGGCAATCTTAAACACCAGGCCAAGATGACATGACTGATCCATCCCTCATCGCCCTCCTGCTCGCCGCACTGTTGGCCTCTTCGCTCCTTGCGCTTTTCCTGCTGTTCCGCAACCAGTCGTTCAGGCGGGCTGCGGGCAACCAGGCCGTCTCGAACGATCTCATCGCACAACGTCTGCAGGACATCTTCGAAAAAGCGGCGGTCGGCATCTCCCAGATAGAGTCCCTCACCGGGCGCTATGTCATGGTGAACCGCAAGTTCTGCGAGATTGTCGGGCTTTCCCGCGAAGAGCTGATGCAGATGAGCTTCCAGCAGATCACGCATCCCGATGATGTGGGCGTCGACCTCGACCAGATCCGGCGGATGATCGCGGGAGAAAACAATCTCCCCCCCTGGGAGAAACGCTACCTCCATCGCGACAAGCACACCGTCTGGGTGAGGATTTCCGTCTCCCGCCTGGACGCCGACGAGGTGGATACGCCTCATCACCTGGTGATCATCGAGGACATCACCGACCGCAAGCTGGCCGAACAGCGCATCGAGGAACAGCGGTCGTTCCTCGAAGCCCTGATCGAAAGCGCCCCCATCCCCCTCTACTACAAGGACACCGCGGGCACCTACCTGA
>JBFIMV010000142.1:0-6383 GCA_041611575.1 Desulfuromonadales bacterium
CAACATCGGCATCAAGGTGCCGGCCGAGACGATCATCGCCAGGGCCCGCGAACTGCAGGTCGACATCATCGGGCTCTCGGGGTTGCTGGTGAAGTCGGCGATCATCATGCAGGAGAGCCTGCCGCAGTACCGCGAGGCGGGACTGAAGATGCCGATCCTGCTTGGTGGCGCCGCCCTGACCCGCGAGTTCGTGGCCACCTCGTGCGTGCCGCACTACGACGCGCCGGTGGTCTATTGCGCCGATGCCTTCGCCGGGCTCAAGGCGTTGAAGGACTTCGAAGCCGGACAGTTGAGATCCACGGTGGTGGAAGCCAAAAACGGTCAGCCGCGGATGAAGCCGGGGGTGAAAGACGTCACGATCGACCGCAGCCACCCGGTCCCCGCGCCGCCGTTTTACGGGCTGAAGCATGTCACCGACATCGATCCGGCCAGGCTCTTCCCCTATGTCAACGAGCAGGCGCTGTTCCGCGGCCGCTGGGGCTACCGGCGCACGGCCAGCTCCAGCGCCGAGGAGTATGCCGAGCTGACCCGCTCGACGGTCAAACCTCTTTACGAGGAGCTCAAGCAGCGCGCCCTGACCGAATGTCTGCTGCAGCCGAAGGCGGCCTATGGCTATTTCCGCTGTTACAGCGAAGGAGACACGGTCTATGTCGAGGCTGGCGACGAGACGCTGGCCTTCGACTTCCCGCGCCAGTCGTCACCGCCGTATCTGTGCATCGCCGATTATTACCGCACCCGTGAGGAGGGCGGTGACGTTGCTGCCTTCTTCGTGGTGACGATCGGCGAGCAGATCGCGCGCGAAACCAAGCGGCTGTTCGAGGCAGACGCCTACCACGACTACCTGATGCTGCACGGCTTCAGCGTCGAGGTGACCGATGCCCTGGCCGAGTACTGGCACGAGGTGATGCGCCGCGAGCTCGGCATCGCCGCGGAACAGCCCGCCGACATGACCGGCTACGTCACTCAGGGTTACCAGGGCTCGCGCTACGGTTTCGGCTACCCGGCCTGCCCGGATCTCGATGCGCACACGCTGCTCTTCAGGCTGCTTGAGCCTGAGAAAATCGGTGTGACCTTGACCGAGACCATGGAGATGGTGCCGAAAGTGAGTACCTCGGCGATTATCGCCCACCACCCGCAGGCCAAGTATTTCGCTGTTTAGGCGAAATGCAATTTTGAATTGAGGAACCAGATAACCAGGGGAGGAAACAGTGCGTTATATCTGTGCCAACTGCGGCTATATCTATGATCCGGCGCAGGGCGACCCGATGAATGCCATCCCGCCGGGGACGGCCTTCGAGGCTCTGCCGGACAACTGGGTCTGTCCCTTGTGTTATGCCGACAAGTCGAACTTCGATCCGCTGGATTGATGGTGCTGCTGATCAGGGAAAGGGCACAAAGCATCGGTATCAGGCACCTTCTGGCGAAGGCGCAAAGGTGAGATTCACGAGAGAGTAGAAACATCATCCATGGTCAGTCCCTGTCAGTTACCCGGGCCGCATCCTTACACCTCTGGTAGACCTCGATGTCACTCCGTGTGAATTGTCACCACGCGCCGTTGGGTGTATTTCTCCAACATCTCTCGCCTTTCCTTGCAGCGACTGGCTACAAGTTTTCTAAACTGCATTATAATGTGCATCATGCTTTTACTCTTGATCTACATATTCATTGCCCTGGGGTTCTCCTTTCTGTGCTCAATTGCCGAGGCCGTGCTTCTGAGTGTCACAACACCCTATATTGCGTTGCTGGAATCACAAAAGAAGCCCTCAGCAGCCAAGCTCCGCCGGCTCAAGGATGACATCAACAAGCCGCTTGCTGCAATTCTGACACTCAATACGATTGCACACACAGTTGGAGCGGCTGGTGCAGGGGCTCAGGCAACGAAAGTCTTCGGCAGCGCTTACCTCGGCATCGCTTCAGCAATCCTGACCTTGCTGATCCTGGTATTCTCCGAGATCATCCCCAAAACGCTCGGAGCACATTACTGGCGGCAACTGGCGCCATTGACCGCGCACGCCCTCAAGCTCTTGATCTTGGCTCTCTACCCCTTTGTCAAGCTAACCGAACTCCTGACCCGCAACCTGACCGAAGGTCCGACTCTTCGGGGCATCAACCGCAAAGAGTTAATGGCTCTTGCAGAGCTCAGTGGTCGGGAAGGCGCTCTTGCGGCCAAGGAGTCTCTGATCATGCAAAACCTGTTGCGCTTGCGAGAGACTCCCGCACAGGCGGCCATGACTCCACGAACGGTTGTTTTTTCGATTTCACATAAGTTAACAGTCGGCGAATATTTCGCCAGGCACGAATCAAAGCCGTTCTCCCGGATTCCGATTTACCAGGGTGACGTCGAGAATATCACCGGTTTTGTTCTGCGTGGTGACCTGCTGCTGGCGAAAGCTCGTGGTCAGACTGAGCAGGATGTCGCAGAGTTTACTCGAGATATGCCGAAAATTCTCGCACGGATGGATCTCTCCCATGCCTTCGACCGCTTCCTCAAAGAGCGCATACATATCATGCTGGTCATAGATGAATATGGCGGCTTCTCAGGCATCCTGACCCTTGAAGATGTTATCGAGACCCTTCTGGGGCTGGAAATCGTTGACGAATTCGACGATACGGAAGACATGCAGGCCTTGGCCCGGGAACTATGGAAACGCCGGGCCAGTAAGCTGGGAATAGATATTGATGAGAAATAGTTGTCGGGCTTTTGTCTGGAAGGACCGGCACAACGCCCTCTTCATTTGTCCCCGAGTTTGACGATGGCGGTACCGGAGGACGGGCATAAGGTTTGAGTTAGAAAAATTCATAAATGAATACTGTTTCCTGCGACCTCCCCAGTCCAGGGATCACTGCGCACGCACACGCAGTTGAGCAGCACCTCTTCTCCAAACTTCTCTGCTCTATTTCTTGGTAGTGAGATCCAGAAGTTCAGCCCAGGCTGACGCTGCCAGAGCCTCGGTCAAATTCTCAATAATTGACGCCTGGGCTTGAACTGCGTCGATAATGGCCCTCACCGGCTGAAGTCTCTCTGACGTGGCTGTGTCCAGATTAATCTCCTTCATGTGCCATTTCGGAAACAACCTTTTCAAGTCTCCGACCTGGATGCCAAGGGTGATTATCTTTTCATGACGGGGATCCTTCAGAATATTGGTGAAAAGCTCATCAATATTCTCTTCCGGACCTTCTATAATCTGAAAAAACAGACCACCCTTTGCCATCAAGACCCCGGTTATTTCATTTTCCGCATTTTTCTTTGCTGCCTGACTTGCAAGCTCCTCAATTTCCACGGCAGACATTTCGTGCACAAAGCTGCTTATATAATGTATCCGCTTAAGCATTATTTCCTCCCCGGGAAGCTATTAACGAAATATAAACATTTAATGTATTGTACTGACAAATAAGACAAAGGCCACCCGCTTCCAGGTGGCCATTGTCGTTTGATTCATCGACATCTCAATCCTCTCTAGCAAAAATAAGCCTCTTTTCCTCTCTGAAATCGTGAGTTCTAAGGCCGACAAGGGTACCCGCAATCCCTCGCCTGACAGTCCCCTTCTTGACTCCAGAACCAACAGGGGAGGATAATTAAACAGTAGTCCCGATAATACCAAACCTGTTGAAAAGCGGGGACGGAAAGCGGCGGGTCTCACCTCCTTACACGACAAGATGGCCGAGCTACCGAAGGACAAATTCTATCGGTAAGCTCGGCTTTTCACTTTTGGAGTGAACGGAGCGGAAAGGGATCAACCATGAAATCCTCCATCAAGGCAACACTGTCCATAATGTTGGTTCTATTGTTGTTAACCGCAGCGTCTATTGTCACGTTGGCAGGCAGTGCCCACGCAGAAAAAAGTACGAAGGCACTGATCGAAAATGCGATTAGTGCCGCCCCAAAGGTCATCACTCAGGACGCCACCATCAAGACGATGGACGGCAAGGTTCTCAGAGAGGGGACAAACGGTTGGAACTGCTACCCTGAAACCGCAACCACCGGGCCAATGTGCAACCAACCTCAATGGGATGCGCTGCTCGGCGCCCTGATGAAGCGAGAGCAGATCACAGTCAAGGAGTTCAGTGTTTCTTATATGCTGGCAGGTGAAGGAGATGCTATGGGAGTCAGCAACACCGACCCCTTTGCCACCAAGCCGACGAACGACAACCAGTGGGTCAAGGAAGGGCCACACCTGATGATCCTGGTCCCGGATCAGGCCTTGCTCGAAGGGCTGTCCACCGATCCGAACGACCCGGTCTACGTGATGTGGAAAGGGACGCCGTACGCCCACGTCATGGTTAAGGTGTCGGCTCAGAAATAAAGGATCTAAGGAGTTGTGTAAGGAAAGGCCACCAAGGAGCGAACCCTGGTGGCCATGATTTATCTATTATTCAGCGGCCTAAATACCCCCTGTCAGTAATAAGCCGATTTTTCTCACATCTCGTGCATTCCAGTAAGCTGAAAGTGTCCTGGCAGTCGTTGTCTAGGATGCCCTGTATATAAGAACAGCTGTAGACGCTAGAAATATCCAGTGCAGGTAATCAATCCGATTCCTCTTTCTTTTTGGCATTCGCATATAATACATAAGGGCGAATGGCGGACAGCACAAAAACAGAAGCGCTTCAAAGCCTTTTGCTCTGGTGTCATCCCTTGCCATGATCGCCATCCAGACATGAGTGAAGATCATAACGATTCCAGCCAATAAAGTCATAGGATCTTCAATCATGTGAAGGGACTCTGAAATAAATATTGCTAATGGACAAAATTATTATAAAGTCTGACACGTCAGACAACTTGACGTTTGAACGTTGTCCTCTATGACAGAATCCCCTCCAGATATTCCACCAGGTCAACCCGGATCGGCATGAAATAGAGATTCGACCCCTTCCGTTGGACGAACTTTAGCGCCTCCCGGGCAAAGCACCGATTCCACGCGAGGGTCGGTTCGAAGTCGGGCGGGAAAATGGCGTTGTTGAGGTTGTCCCAGTAGTCCTTGCTGCGCTCGCTCATCACCGGGCTCACACCCCAGAAAATCTCGATGCCGGGCCGCAGGTCGTGATAGATCTCCATCAGGCGCAGGTCGAAGAAGGGCTGGGTGAAGAAGCCGTCGGCGCCGGCGTCGAGCTTGCGCTTGACGTAATCGAGCTCATCCTTGATCCCGGCCCGGTAAGGGTCGATGCCGGCGTAGATTCTCAGGCCCGGACACTGTGTCTTGATCGCCTTGATCAGCGCGACCGAGCTGGTGCGATAGACCCGGCGCGACATGTCCTGGGGCTGATCCCCGGCGATGACCACGACGCTGTCGATGCCGTGCCGTGCGAAGGTCTCCACCAGGGGGAAGGGCTTGTTCAGGTCGAAGTCGATGGCGCGCAGATGCGGGATGGCGTGGGGGAAAAACGCCTTCGCCTGGCCGCAGGCGTTCCAGCTGCGCAACGAAAACTTGAGCAGGTCGGGGATGTTGACTGTGTCGATGGCGGGGAAATGCTGGCGTACCTGCCGCAGGTCCTGTTCCAGGGACTCTGCGCTGCGCGGCACCAGCTCGATGGAAATTCTGTGCAAGACCTTATCCTCCTCAAACCGTTTCTCTCCTTACCCCTGCCACTATAGTAGTGCCCAGGCCCGGTCATGGCAATGTCTGATTCGCTGATATGGCAAGAGTTTTTGCTCTCTCATCGCAACAAAATCAAATCTCAAAGCTGGTTGTATTTATGCCTGATTATAGATAGATTGGAGCAAATAGCGGCTCGGAATCTTTGGACCTCAACGTCCATAGGGGGCCGTGTCCTCCGGTCCTTTCGCTCTTGAAGTCCACCGGACCTGCCGATTTTCGATATTGTGGAGACCTTGCCGTTGAATAACGTCTTTATTGTGACGCCAAGTTATTTGATCAAGAAAAAACGAGACTTTGCCGGTGGGGTCAAGCAACTCACAACGTTGGGTTTTAACGTCGTCAATCCGCAATTCCCGAAAGAGCTCCCCTCGCCGAGCGAGAAGGCGGATCAACTGCATCGGGCGTTTGCCGATCCTGGCGTCGATATGATCCTGGCTTTGCGTGGGGGCTACAGTGCTATGAAATCACTCCCGTTCATCGACTTTGACCTGATCAAGAAACACCCCAAAATCCTCGCCGGCTTCAGCGACTTGAGCGCATTGCTCAATCCGCTCTTTGAGCGTACCGGGCTGGTGACTCTGCATGCCCCCATGGTGATCAACCTGGCCACACCGACGGCATTCACCCTCAAGTCGCTGCTGAACGCCGTCAACGGCTACCCGGAGAAGAATCTATTCAAAGGAGCCCCTCTCAAGGTCTACCATCCAGGTTCTGCCGTCGGAACCCTGAAAGGGGGCAATCTCATCACTCTGACCGCGCTGATCGATACGGATTGGGAGATCAATACGG
>JBFIMV010000143.1:0-6359 GCA_041611575.1 Desulfuromonadales bacterium
CAGCCTCGACGATCCGCAATTCAGCATCGCCGGAGTTGTCTGGACCGTGATCAAGAACCTGCTGGTCAAGGCCGCCACGTCTCCCCTTGCGCTCCTCGGAGCCCTGGTCGGCGGCGGAGACGAGGATTTCAGCACCGTTGCCTTCGACTACGGTTCATCCAGGCTGTTGGCTACCGAAGAGGAAAAACTGGCCCGGTTGGCTCAAGCGCTGGCAGAACGCCCGGGCCTCAAGATCGAGGCCAAGGCCTTCATCGATCCGGAAAACGACCCGGAGGGGTATCGTCGGGAAACCCTGGCTGCCAGGATCAGGGAATTGGCCTATCGCGAGATGGTCAGCAAAGAGCTTCTGCCTGAGGGGACCGACATGAGCACCCTGGACGTTCCGGCCGAGGATTATGCCGACTATCTCTGGGATATCTATCGGCAGGGGGACTTTCCCAAGCCCCGCAATTTCATCGGCATGATCAAGAAATTGCCCGTTGAAGAGATGGAGAAACTGCTTTATGTCAACACGACAGTCGACCAGGATACGCTGGCAGAGCTGGCGCTTGCCAGGGCTGTTGCCGTACAGAACTACCTGACTGTCAACGCGGGCCTGGCCAAGGACAGGGTCTTCCTGACACGGCCGGACATTACTGCGGTTCCCGACAAGGAGGGAGCCGTCCGGGCCCGGGTAGAACTCGGCACCTCGGTCCGATAAACTCATGCAGCCTTGTTATGGAGGTGACACCATGACTGAAGCCCTGCTGGTCATTGACATGCTCAATGACTTCGTCCTGCCCGGCGCCCCTCTTGAAGTGCCGAAAACCCGCGCGATCATTCCGGCCATTCGTGCCCGGATCGACCGGGCCAGGGCCGATGATCGCCCGGTCATCTACGTCTGCGATGCCCATCTTCCGGATGATCCGGAGTTCACGCGCATGAACTGGCCGCCGCACGCCGTAAGAGGGACCGCAGGGGCACAGGTGATCACGGAACTGGCCCCGAAGGGCACGGACCCGGTCGTCGAGAAGACGGGTTATTCGGGGTTTCACCAGACCGGCCTGGAAGGGTTGCTGCAGGCCCTTGATGTTGACCGGCTGACCCTGACCGGCTGCGTCACCAACATCTGCATCTTCTATACGGCCTACGACGCAGTGATCCGCGGCCACCAGGTGTCGGTGCCGGTCGATTGCGTTGCCGCCCTCAACGATGAAGACGGCGATTTTGCGCTGAAACAGATGGTAGATGTGCTCGGCGTCACGGTCCTCCGTTCTTGAAGGATCAACCGCCGGAGAGAGTTTCCAGGTGGCTCTTGAGGTCAAGCAGTCGCCGGCTGATCCCCACCTTGTAAAGATGGGGGTTGATCTGACGCTGACTCCCCTGCGGCAGATATTGCAGGCGTTGCACACAGTAGTCGGCCATGGCGCTCAGCCCGGGCGTTTCTCCCAGTGCCCGCCCATTCTCCATGACCACTGAACGGCAATCGTGCAGCCGGCAATCCGCAGGAAGCGTCTTGCGACGCCTGGGGTCGGCAGGGTCGTAGGCGGTCTGGCCCGGGCGGAATGGCTCACCTTCACCATCCTGCAGGTCCAGGACATCCATGAGGAACCGGCCCGAGTCATCGATGGCCCGCAGCCAGCGCTTGCGCCCCGGCAAGGTGCTCTTGGCCGGGTCACTGGTGACTTTCATGCGCGGCCGGCCGTCCGACTCCACCAGCTTGTACACTCCGCCCAACGCCCCCCCGCCCGGTCCGGCACAGGTCGCCAGGCGCGTACCGACTCCGTAGATGTCGATACAGCCACCTTCATTGCGGATCGACTGGATCACGTACTCGTCGAGTTCATTGGAAGCGACAATCCTGACTCCCGGAAAGCCGGCCTTATCGAGCATGGCACGCGCCTCCCGGCTGAGGTAGGCCAGATCGCCTGAATCGAGGCGGATACCCCACAGTTCATGGCCTTGCTCGCGCAATTCTCGGGCAACAACCAGCGCGTTGGGCAGGCCACTCTTCAGCGTGTCATAGGTATCGACCAACAGGACGCTGTGGTCGGGGAAGCTGGACGCGTAGGCCCGAAATGCGGTCAGCTCGTCGTCAAAAGCCATCACCCAGCTGTGGGCGTGGGTCCCTTTGACGGGCAGGCCGAACCTGAGCCCGGCCAGGACGTTGCTGGTGCTGCGCACACCGCCGACAGCCGCAGCCCGGGCGACGCTCATTCCGCCGTCGGGGCCCTGCGCACGCCGCAGTCCGAATTCGATCACTTCAGCGTCGCCGGCAGCCAACTGCAGACGTGCGGCCTTGGTGGCTACCAGCGTCTGGAAATTGACAATATTGAGCAGGGCGGTCTCGACGAACTGGGCTTCAGCGAGCGTCCCCTCGACGGTGAGCAGGGGGAGACCGGGAAAGACCACTTCGCCTTCGCGCGGCGCCGTCACCCGGCCCCGGAAACGAAATCCGGCCAGATAGTCAAGGAAGAGCGTGTTGAACAGCCCCAGCGTATCCAGGTAGGCCAGGTCATCGTCACTGAACTGCAGGCCGGCCAGGTAATCAAGCGCGGGCTGCAGGCCGGCAAAAATCGCAAACCCTCCCCGGAAAGGGGCCTCTCGATAATAGAGATCAAAGGCCGCAGGCTGCTCGTGCATCCCCTTGTCATGGTAGCCCGCCAGCATGGTCAGTTCGTAGAGATCCGTCAGCAAGGCCTGTTTCATGGTACGACTGCGCCTCCGTCCAGGGTGCTGGCATCGAGCCGGGTCTTCCACACGGGAAGGGCCTGTCGCATATGCCCGGAAAGACTGTTCATCGTCAATTTTTTGCGCTATCCTATGGGCCAATTAAACCATCAAGGAGCCCCACCATGTTCAAGCGCATCATCCTGTTCGCCCTCATCGCCGGCCTGGTCTACCTGAATTATACAACACCGAAGATCGAGGATCACAAGGCGCTCCTGTTGGCGCAACTGCAGCAAGGATACCCGATCCCCGAAGAGATGCAGCAAAACATCTGGAAGGAGATCGATTACTCGAACTTCATGGTCTGCTCATTCATGAAGACCAAGGAAGACAGCAAGATGATCTCCTCCGGCTACCTGAAAAAGGTCAAGCTGATCAATACCAAGTGGGTCCAGGACACCAGGGCAAAACTGCAGCAGCAGCAATAGTCCTGTTGATCGATCAGGCTCCCAAATTTACAACGTCGGACGAGCCCGGCCTGTTGAGAACTTCACATCCCGAGGGCCGGATCGCCGGTGACCGATTCTACGGTTGAGCTCCTAAACCAGTAAACATGATTTCATCAGCTGAGCTGGCAATTCCGCATATCAGGGCCCGACTCGCAGCGTTTCAGCCTCGCACCCTCACGCCCGGGAACCGGAGCCACGCCGCCGTGGCCATGCTCCTGCGCGCCGGCCAATCAGTCACGGAAGTCCTTTTCATCATCAGGGCACCTCACGAACAGGACCCCTGGTCGGGAAACATCGGATTCCCTGGCGGACGCCTCCAACCGGGCAATGAATCTCCCAGGGAAGCCGCCGAGCGCGAGACCTGGGAGGAACTGGGGATCGACCTCGGCGACAAGGAACAACTCGGCCGCCTTGACGATCTTTACGGTGCAACCTTGCCGGTCCTGGTCTCCTGTTTCGTCTACCATCTTCGGCAGGAGACGCCGCTGCAGCCGAACCACGAGGTAGCCAAAGCTTTCTGGTATCCTCTGCCGCAATTGCTGCGGAGCGAACACCACCAAAAGAGAACCTTCAACTTTCGTGGGGAAGAGGGACTCCATCCGGTCGTCGTCCTCAGCGAACCACAGGCCCCCCTGCTGTGGGGCATCACCTACCGGCTGTTCGCCAACTTCTTTTCGCTGTATGGCCAACCCTTCCCCGTGATGGAGCCTGGCCCGATCACGACCCGGGGCCCTGCTTGCCCGGACGACAAACTACGCTAGAATTTAACCGTCTTGCACAGAGAGAACAGACGAGGGGCCGGATAGAATCTCCAGACAGGGGGCAGCATGCATAAGCGACACTTCAGGCGGGTACCATTCGAAGCGCAGGTCACGATCGGTTCGGGGGGGAATACGCGAACCTGCGAGCTGATTGACCTGGCAATGAAAGGGGCGCTCGTGGCCTCTGAAAATCCCCTCCCTTATGTCCCGGGGGATCGCTGCAGCCTGTGCATCACCCTGCAGGGGGGGCCGGTATCCCTGGATTTCGAAGCCCAGCTGGTTCATCGCGAAGACGATCATTACGGCTTCAAGTTCATCGGAGAGGATCTCGCGACCCTGACCCACCTGCGCAAGCTGATCGAACTGAATACCGGTGATGCCGAAGCAACCCGCAACGAACTGGCCGCCTGGCTCAAGGCCTGATCGCCACACCCTCCACAGACAAGCATCTCATTCCTGGCCGACCTGGGGATTGCCCTGCTCGTCTGCCACCATGCCGTAGCAGTTTCCCGCTGGTGGCGTTCCCCTGACATCCCTCGAGACAACGACCGCCTCCGGGTTCGGTCTCCCGAGCCGGTTGCAGGCAACCAAGGCCTCGACACATCTCCAGCCCAGAGTTCCGTTGTTGGCCATGTTGGTCAGCTCCTCCAGGGCCGTACGGTTGTCATAAGACAGCGGCCGGTATGGCCGGGGCGACAACAGGGCATCGTATACGTCGCAGGCCGCAACCATCTCAACCACCGGGTCGAGTTCCTTTATCCCCCTTGGATACCCATTGCCATCACACCGTTCATGATGATCGCGCGCCACCAGAACGGCCGGGTGCCGATGGTCTCCGAGATAGTAAGCCAGCAGAACGTAGCCTGCCAGGGGGTGAAACTGCAGGAGCATCCTTTCCTCGACAGTCAGTGGTGAAGATTTCTTCAGGATATGCAGAGGAATACAGATTTTACCGAAATCATGGGTCGGACCGGCGATGAAATGTGCCCCCGCTTCCCCGCCCCGGCCCGCCAAATCCCGAACCAGGAGAGACGAGAGGGTAAAAACCATCAGGATGTGGCGGTAGGTATGGAAATCATATTGCCGAAAATAGTCCAGCGCCTTCAACAAGGGAACAGGGAGACTGACATCCTCCATCTTTCCGAAAAGATCTCTTACCAGGGCGGCATCCGAAAAGATGTCGTTGTAGGGTGGAATTTCAAGGAAACGCCGCAGGTCGTTCCGTACCGTCCCATGACCGAGAAGTGAAGCCTCATTGTGGTTCTGCAGACGACCAAGTGCCGCGATATCGGCAGCGACTTGCTCGGTAACCCTGTTGCCTGCAGGCAACAGGACTTTCTTGTCAAGCGTCAACACATCGATGGGCAGACTGAACTCGAACATCTTGTCCTCCCTCAAACCCTCAATAGCAGGCCGGAGGCCGGCCGTCATCCCCTTGTGCAAAACGCCAGAACCGTCGCGCGCGTCAGATATGGTCAACAAACCCTTCGATCCGGGATGTTGCCCAGACGATTATACTTCATTCCCATGACTTGTTTACGTCATCCTCATAGCCCCATTGCAACAACTCTATGCAAGCTTCGTAAGCATAGCAAATTATTCGTAAATATCCACACCCGCAATTAAAATTCATGACCTGGACCGGCCGTGCCGCCGGCTCGGCATTTCACGCTGAACCGACCGGGCAGCATCATTCAGGTCGTTGTCGCGCAAACGCTCTGTTTACCGTCAGCTGACCAGCACGACCGGCTTCGGCAATCCGCCGGGGAAATAGCCCTCACCGAACATGAAGAAAAAGCAAGACCTGTTTGTTAAAATATGCTATGAATGCCCCGTTTCGAAACGTCTTGATTATCAATATTGAGGAGGCAGAGAATTATGGGACCCATTGACGTGCAGAAAGCGATCAAGGACTCCATCCAGACCGAGAAAGACGCCATGGACTTCTACAAGTACGGCGCTGAACGCATGGCTGAAGACAAGGCCCGGCAAACGTTCGAAATGCTCGCCCGCGAGGAATATCAGCATGCCGAATCTTTTTTCAAGATTTATACGGGGAACGAAATCCCTTCTTTTCAGGAGTTCATGAATGCGCCGCCCAACACCTCGTCAAGTTGGTGGAAAAACCTCCAGGAGCTGATGGTTCAGGATTTTGACGAACGCAAGGCGCTGGAGATTGCCATCGAGCAGGAAGAAGCCCTGGAAAAAGACCTGCGTGAGATGGCCGCCCGAATTGACAATCCCGAGATCGCAAAAGTTTACTTGGCCAACGCCAGTTCGACGCATAACCACCTGGAACTGGTTGAAGAGGACTATCGCGCCATGTTCGGCATGGGCGGATGAAATAACGACTTGCTCCTTGCTGCAAATGCGTCAGGCTTTCAAGGCCGCCCTCAGTCGAGAGCGGCCTTGTTATATCTGCCTTGCGGAGTCCGGGCCC
>JBFIMV010000144.1:0-6353 GCA_041611575.1 Desulfuromonadales bacterium
ATCTTCCCTTCGAGAAATTCCAGCGAGGCGCCGCCGCCGGTGGAGATGTGGGTCATTTTCGATTCGACCCCGGCTTTTTTCACGGCGGAGACGGAATCGCCGCCGCCGATGATGGTGCGGGCCTGGGAGCTGGCCAGCGTCTCGGCCAGGGCCATGGTGCCGTTGGCGAAGGCGTCGAACTCGAAAACCCCCATCGGCCCGTTCCAGATGACCATGCGGGCGTTGCGCAGGGCGCCGGTGTAGGTGGCGATGGTCGCCGGGCCGATGTCGAGGGCCATCCAGTCTGCCGGGAAGTTGGCGTCGCTGCAGACCTTGTGCGCGGCATCGGCGCTGAAGCGGTCGGCGACCACGTGATCCTGCGGCAGCAGCAGGGTGACCCCCTTGTCGGCAGCCTTCTCAAGGAGTTCCTTGGCCAGGCTGATGCGATCCTCTTCGACCAGGGACTTGCCGGTCGGGCGGCCCTGGGCGCGCAGGAAGGTGTAGGCCATGCCGCCGCCGATGATCAGGGTGTCGACCTTGTCGAGCAGGTTTTCGATGACGGCGATCTTGTCGCTGACCTTGGCGCCGCCGATGATCGCCACGAAAGGGTGGTCGGGATAGGCCAGGGCCTGGCCGAGATATTTTATCTCTTTTTCGAGGAGGAAGCCGGCGGCGGCCGGTTTGAGGTGCTCCGTGACCCCCACCGTCGAAGCATGGGCGCGGTGGGCCGTGCCGAAGGCGTTGTTGACGTAGATGTCCGCGTTTGCCGCGAGGGCGGCGGCGAAGGCCGGATCGTTCTTCGTCTCGCCGGCATGGAAGCGCACGTTCTCCAGCAGCAGGACATCGCCGTCCTTCATCTGGCCGACCATGCGCGCCACATCGGGTCCGATGCAGTCCGGCGCCATCTTGACCGGTTTGCCCAGGTATTGCGACAGGCAGGGGGCGACGGAGTTGAGGCTGAACTTCGGATCAGGGCCGTTCTTCGGTCGGCCGAGGTGCGAGGCGAGGATCAGCCGTCCGCCGTTGTTGATGATATGGCGGATGGAAGGCATCGAAGCCTTGATGCGGGTGTCGTCGATGACCTGGTTGCGTTCGTCCAGGGGGACGTTGAAGTCGACCCGGCAGAATACGCGCTTGCCCTGAAAGTCGACGTCCCGGATGGAGAGTTTTTTCAGCATGGTGCGTGCCTCGGAAGTCTGGAGAGGGAATGCCAAGGAAAAGGGCAGGCTGTTTCAGCCTGCCCTCATAAGTTGCCTTGTTATGCGGCGGCCATCCGTTTGATCAGGTCGACGACGCGGTTGGAGTAACCCCATTCGTTGTCGTACCAGCTCATGACCTTGACCATGTTGCCGCCGATGACGGTGGTGGTGGCGGCGTCGACGGTCGAGGAGACCGGCGAACCGTTGAAGTCGCAGGACACGAGCGGCTCCTCGCTGAAGGCGAGAATCCCCTTGAGGGGGCCTTCGGCGGCCGCCTTGAGGGCGTTGTTGACCTCTTCGGCCGTGGTCGTCTTTGTTGTTTCGACGACCAGGTCGACCAGAGAGACGTTCGGTGTCGGCACGCGCACGGCGAGGCCGTCGAGCTTGCCTTTCAGTTCCGGCAGGACCAGGGCGACGGCCTTGGCGGCGCCGGTGGTGGTCGGGATCATCGACAGGGCGGCGGCGCGAGCCCGGCGCAGGTCCTTGTGCGGCAGGTCGAGGATGCTCTGGTCGTTGGTATAGGCGTGCACCGTGGTCATCAGGCCCTTGACGATACCGAACTTCTCCATGAGGACCTTGGCCACCGGGGCGAGGCAGTTGGTGGTGCAGGACGCGTTGGAGACGATGTGGTGCTTGGCGGCGTCATACAGTTCATCATTGACGCCCATGCAGACGGTCAGGTCGACGTCCGTTCCGGGTGCGCTGATGACCACCTTGCGGGCACCTGCCTGAATGTGCTTGGCGGCATCCTTGCCCTTGGTGAAGAAGCCGGTCGATTCGACGACGATCTCGACACCGAGCTCTTTCCAGGGGAGGGCGGCCGGGTCGCGCTCGCAACAGACACGGATCGTCTTGTTGCCGACCTTGATTGCATTGTCCGTGGCGGAGACGTCGATTTTGAGGTTGCCGTGCACCGAGTCGTACTTGAGCAGGTGGGCCAGGGTCTGCGGGCTGGTCAGGTCGTTGATCGCGACGATTTCGATTTCAGGCTTGTCCAGCGCCGCACGTAAAACGTTGCGACCGATGCGTCCGAAGCCGTTGATGGCTATTTTTACCGACATGAACTTGTCCTCCCGGGTGTGAAGATTTTGCAAGCTGAAAGTGGCCTGAATCGAGGCATCCAGGCGGTACCGTTGATCGACGGACGGATGATAGCGAATCCTGTTGATGGGGGTCAACCGTTTTTAATCGCTTGTGCGACAATCCTTGTTGCCCAGTTCGGAGCGTTTATGATAAAAAAGTAAGATTTCAAAACTCAATGGAATCGGCCATATCGGTTGATACTGTACCATAAACGGCTGCTGGGAGCCTGCGCTTTGAGCCGATGAAAAAGTCTCTGGAACGTCGCATCCTCATTTTTAGCTTCCTGGCGCTGACCCTGACGCTCGCCGTCAATACCGGTTTCAATGTTGAAAGCTTCCGGCGCAGCTATCGCGACGGTATCCTGCAACGCGCCCAGACCCTCTCTGCCGGCTTGAAGTCTCAGGCTGAGGCTGTCCTGCGCCTCGGCCTGCCGCTCGACGAAATTTCCGGACTCGCGGAGCGCTGCCAGGAGATTGTCGGCAACGATCCGGAAATCGCCTACTGCCTGGTCGAGGACAAGTCAGGCCGGCTCCTTTACCACAACACCCCTGCTTATCCCGACACGGCCCGGCTGCATTTTGTCGGCAACCTGGCGCCCGACATTACAATCCTCGATTCGGACGATATGGGCCGGCTCTATGACTACTCCGCGCCACTCTTCGATTTCGATGACCGCCTGGTTGGCCGGGTGCGCATCGGCATGCAGGATGCGGTGTTGCAGGGACTGGTCAACGACCATCTGAAATCTTCCGTGCTGATCCTATGCGTGGCCTTTGTCGTCATCTTTTCGCTGGTCGTGCTCTTCTCCCGCTACGACCTGGTCCTGCCGATCAGGCGTTTGTGCACGATGGCCAGCGAGCTCGCGTCCGGCCGCTTCGACGCCAAGGTGCCGAATCTCAGGACCAAAGAACTGGCGTTGCTCGGCAACACGCTCAACGATATGGCCAGATCCCTGCGGGAACGCGACGAGCAGTTGCGCCACAACTACCAGGAACTGGAGCAGGCCAACCTCGAGTTGCAGTCTTCCTATGAGAACCTCGAAAACATCAGCTCCGAACTCGGCCGCAGTCGTGAAATGTATCGCCAGCTGCTGGATGAAGCGAGTGACGCCATCCTCGTCAATGACGAAAACGACAAGTTGATCCTGGCCAACAAGGCGGCGGAACGTTTTTTCGGGATGCCCAAGGCGCGCATCGAGGGGAATAACTACTTTTCCTTCCTCGAGCAGGTCAAATGCCGGGATGTTGAGCGTCAGTTTGAAGCCTACCAGTCCGTGACCCCGCAGCATTCAAGCGAAACCGAGATTCGTTTCTGGCGTGAGGCCGACAAGAAAGGGCTGCTCTGCCTGGCGACATCGTCTGCCATCGTCGGTCGAGACGGCAAGCAGCTGGTGCAGATTGTCGTTCGCGATGTCACCCGCGAAGAGGAGGTGAGGCAGGGGCTGGAAAGGACGGCGAGTGAAATGGAGCGCCTCAACCAGATGAAGAACTCCTTCCTCGGCCTGGCGTCCCATGAGCTCAAGACCCCGCTGACGATCATCATGGGGTATGTCGAACTGCTGCTCTCTGAGCGTGAGACCCCTCTGGATGATGACTCCCTGACCCTTGTCCGTCACATTGCGCGCGCCAGTGATCGTCTCTCCGAGATCGTCCGCGACATGGTCGACGTTTCGCTGCTCGACGGTCGGACGGTAGAGCTGGTCAGTCGCGAGGTGGATGTCAACACGCTCATCCAGCGGGCCGTCGATCGTACTGAAGCGGCTTTCCGCGAGCGTCAGCAGACGCTGGAGTTGAACCTCGGCAAGGATATGCCCCTCGTCAACTGTGACGTCGAGCGCATGGTCCAGGCGATCTGCAACATCCTCGGCAACGCTGTGAAGTTTACACCCGACAAGAAGAAGATCTCGGTCAACACGAAGTTCGTCCTGCGTCCCCGTCGGCCCGATAAGTTTTCCAACAACGGCTTCGGCGGTTCCTGCGCCATCATCAACAACCAGGTCCCTTATGTGGAGATTTCGATCACTGACTCGGGCATTGGCATCGCGGAAAGCGAGCAGGAGGCCATCTTTGACAAGTTTCACGAAGTCGGCGAGCTTGAAGGTCATTCGTCCGGCAAGGTGGCTTTCAAGAGCCGCGGGGCCGGCCTTGGCCTGAGCATCGTCAAGGGGATTGTCGACCTGCACGGCGGCGCTGTCTGGGTCGAAAGCAAAGGCCACGACCCGGTGAAATGCCCGGGGAGCACTTTTTTCATCCTGCTGCCCACGGTTGAAATCGATATTTAGGTACGTTTTGAGTTTTTTAATCGCTTCATCCTTGCATCCCCGGCCTGCTTGCGTTATGTATCCGGCCACACACAGACCGGAATTCTATCGATGAAAATTTGCCTGCTGGCCAGTGGCAGCAAGGGGAACGCGCTGCTGATCGAATCGGGTCGGACGCGTTTGCTCATAGACGCCGGGCTGGCCGCCCGCGAAATTCGACACAGGCTCGAGCTGGTCGGCGTTGCCGCCGACACCTTGTCGGGTTTGCTGGTCACCCACGAGCACACCGATCACGTCCGTGGACTCGGACCGTTGGTCCGGCAGCTCAGGCTGCCGGTTTTTCTGCATACACGGCTGGCCGGTGTTCTCGGCGACGTCGGGCGCACCGACTGCGTGCGCGAGTTCTCCGACGGCGAAAACTTTCAGATCGACGACCTGACGATTCAGGCCTTCCGTGTGACTCACGACGCACTGGCTCCCGTCGGCTTCGTCCTGGCCGGCGAAGAGGGGAAGGTCGGTGTAGCCACCGACCTGGGAATAGCCACCCGCCTGGTCACCGAAAGGCTGCAGGGGTGCCGCGTCCTGATACTGGAGACCAATCACGACGAGGAGATGCTGCGCGATGGCCCTTATCCGTGGTCCCTCAAGCAGCGCGTCCGCAGCAACCACGGTCACTTGTCCAATGAATCGGGTGGAGCGCTGCTCGGCGGTCTCCTCTGGCCGGGGCTCGAAGCGGTCTTCCTCGGCCACCTGAGCGAAACCAACAACCGCCCCGAGCTCGCACTCGCCGCGGCGAAAAGGGTTCTGGCAGAGCAGAGCGTCTGCGCACCGCAGGTGGCCGTCGGCCGCCAGGATGCGCCGGTGATGATGCGCAACACATCCTTTCAAGGAGATCCGATAAGATGATCGAACGTTACACCCGTCCCGAAATGGCCAGGATATGGGAGGCTGAAAACCGTTTCCGCATCTGGCTTGAAATCGAAACCCTGGCCTGCGAAAAGCAGGCGGAGCTCGGCGTCATCCCGGCCGAGGCGGTCAAGGTGATCCGTGAAAAGGGCAATTTCGACATTGCCCGCATCGACGCCATCGAGGCTGAAGTCAAGCATGACGTCATCGCCTTTCTGACTTCGGTTGCCGAATATGTCGGGCCAGAGGCGCGTTTCATCCACCAGGGCATGACCTCGTCCGATGTGCTCGACACCTGCCTGTCGGTCCAGCTGGTGCAGGCTGCCGATGAGCTGCTGACCGACCTCGACATGGTCCTCGCCTCGATCAAGCTGCGCGCCTTCGAGCACAAGGACACCGTCTGCATCGGCCGTTCCCACGGCATCCACGCCGAGCCGGTCACCTTCGGCCTGAAGCTCGCCGGCTGGTACGCCGAGATGGCGCGCAACCGCCGCCGCCTCAAGTCGGCCCGCGAGAGCATCGCCACCGGAGCCATCTCCGGTGCCGTAGGCACCTTCGCCAACATCGATCCGGCCGTCGAGGAATACGTCTGCGAGAAGCTCGGGCTGCGTCCCGAGCCGGTCTCGACCCAGGTCATCCCGCGTGACCGGCACGCCGAGTACTTCTGCGTGCTGGCGATCATCGCTTCGTCGCTCGAGCGCATCGCCGTCGAAGTCCGTCACCTGCAGCGCACCGAAGTGCTCGAAGCCGAGGAATTCTTCAGCAAGGGGCAGAAGGGGTCGTCGGCCATGCCGCACAAACGCAACCCGATCCTCTCGGAGAACCTGACGGGACAGGCGCGCTACATCCGCTCCTTCGCCATCCCGGCGCTTGAGAACGTCGCCCTTTGGCACGAACGCGACATCTCGCACTCGTCGGTGGAGCGC
>JBFIMV010000145.1:0-6349 GCA_041611575.1 Desulfuromonadales bacterium
GCATGGCGGTCGACGCGACTGCCGCAGGGCTTCAAGCTGTCGTTGAGGTGAAACGCCCGGATCCACCGCAGGCCGACTTCCCGGTCGAACCTGTCCATGGTCCTTTGATAACCGTCTGCGCTGGAGAGGTCGTAGCCGGCGGCGTGGGCGTGACAGGTGTCGAAGCAGACACCGAACCGCTGGTCATCCCGCTCCTTCAGCAGGCTTGACAGGTGGGCAAAGTCCCCGCCGAGATAGCTCCCCTGGCCCGCAGTGTTTTCCAGGAGCAGGGGGACGGTGGCCGGACTCTCGGAAAGGACTTCGTCCAGTGCACGGCGGATGCGGACGAGGCCGGCTTCCACCCCGGACTCGAGATGTGCCCCGGGGTGCAGTACCAGGCCGTCGACGCCGAGCTGGCTGCAGCGGATCAGTTCAGCGCGCAGAGCATCTTTCGAACGCTCCCAGATGCTGTCCTTGGGCGAGGCCAGGTTGATCAGGTAACTGTTGTGAACCAGGATCGGGCCGATGCCGCTCGCCCGCCAGGCCTCACGGAAGAGGCGCGCCTCGGTATCGGTCAGCGGCTTAATCTGCCAGCTGTTGGCGTTCCTGGTAAAGATCTGCAAGGCGGTGCATCCGCCTTCAAGGCCGCGAGCAATGGCCTTGTCGAGACCGCCGGCAATGGAGACGTGCGCTCCCAGCCTGCGGGTCACGAAGCCTGCCCCCAATAGCGCAGGCCGTCACCAACCTGCCGGGCGCTGTTGAGGTGGACATCGACAAAATCGGGAGTGTCGCCGGCGCCGACCAGAATCGTTCCCATGCCGAGCAGCTTGGCCGTTTTCAGGTTGTCGCGCGAATCCTCGATCATGACGCAGCGCTCGGCAGAGACGCCAAGCCCGTCCAGCACAGCATGATAGGGCTCCTCGAACGGTTTCGGCTGGTAGGCGGCGACCCGGATGTCATAGATCGTTTCAAACATGTCTTCGATGCCGAGGCTTGCGAGGACGCGGTCGGCATGGCAGAGGGAGCCGTTGGTGAAGACCGCCTTGCGCTGCGGCAGGGCGGCCAGGACCGAGCGCAACTCCAGGTCCGGGGTCAGGCGGCTGGAGACATCGACATCGTGAACGTAGAGCAGGTAATCCTCCGGGTCGACTCCGTGATGACGGATCAGTCCCTGCAGGGTGACGCCGTAGAGCTGCCAGTAACGCCGGCGAAGTGCATCGACCTCGGGTGCCGGGATGCCGACGACCTCGGTCATGTAGCGATTGATGCGCACGTCGATCAGGCTGAAGAGCTGCCGTTCGGCGGGGTAGAGCGTGTTGTCGAGATCGAAGATCAGAACGTCCATGTAAGGCCTGGAACTTTGGGTTTGAAATCCTGGTTAATCCGAACGCCGCGAGAATGCTGCTTTGTTGTCCTGCGCGGACTGCCGCCTAGCGCGGGATGTAGTCGCCGGAGAAGACTTCGGCCGCGGGGCCGGTCATGAAGACATCGTTGCTGCCGTCCCACTCCATTTCCAGGTCGCCGCCGGCCAGGTGGTTTACCAGCCTGCCTTTGGTCCGGCCGGTCAGGACCCCGGCAACCGTCACGGCCGCTGCGCCGGTGCCGCAGGCCAGCGTTTCGCCGGCTCCGCGTTCCCAGGTGCGCTGGGCGACCTCATGGGGAGAGAGGACCTGGACAAACTCGACATTGGTGCGACGCGGGAAGAGCAGGTTGTTTTCAATGGCCGGGCCGTAACGCTCTACCGGGAAGTTCGCCACGTCATCGACGTAAATGACACAGTGCGGGTTGCCCATGGAGACGCAGGTCACCCGGAAGGTCTGGTCGAGGATCTCAAGGTCCATGTCGATCACCTGCTCCTCGGCCGGCCCCGTCATCGGCAGGTCGGCCCGCCTGAGGCGCGGCCGCCCCATGTTGACGCGCACTTTGTCGATCTGCTCGCGCGCGTTGGGGTACATGGTCAGGGGGAGGATGCCGGCCCCGGTTTCGATGGCAATCTCGGTGCGATCGACCAGGCCATGATCAAATGCATATTTGGCGACGCAGCGTACACCGTTGCCGCACATTTCCGCCTCGCTGCCGTCGGCATTGAAAATGCGCATTTTTACGTCGGCCTGCTTCGAGGGCAGAATCAGAATCAGGCCGTCGCCGCCGACGCCAAAGTGCCGGTCACTGATTGATCTGGCCAAAGACTCGGGGTCTTCGACGGTCTGGCGAAAACAATCGATGTAGACGTAGTCGTTGCCGGCACCGTGCATTTTCGTGAATTTCATGGTCGTCCTCGCCGTTGCTGGGTCATTGATGGGCTCCATTATATGTACAAAGCGCCGCGCTCACAACCGCACATTGCTGTTTGCCGCCGCCCTGCTATCCTTTGGGGAGCGGATCGCGTTACAATATATGCAGAATGCCAACCGGTTCGCATCTGCGGACAGGGGCCGACACAAGAAGTAATTTGCCCCGGCGGTGATGGCTTTCCGCCGCGGAGACAGAGATCTTTCCGGTGCTTTTTCCGCTTGGTCTTTTCTCTCCCGGCAATTATCATGTGCTCCGCAATTCTGTGAGCTTCAAGGAGATTGTAAATGGCGTTCAACCTGAAAACCTGTGTTTGGCAGACCGGTGCCCTTGACTGGTGGACAATGCTGGATAACGAGGATGTCTATCTCGGCAGCCGCGAATTTCCTCTCCCGCCGGAAGAGGGTGACGAGTGGCATGTCAAAAAAACCGGGGATATGTTCAAGATCATCGATGGTGAAATCCGCAAGATCGGCAACAAGCCGGTTGTTAGGGAACCATGGCTGTAATCACCCCTGAGGTCATCCAGGTCCGGGTGGCGGGGACCGACAACTTTACCTACCTGGTGGTCTGCCCGGAGACGGGCAAGGCGCTCGGCATTGACCCGGGACTGCGGCCGGAGAGCCTGATGACGGCATTGCGCACGCGCGGTGCGACGCTTGAGGTCCTCGCCAACACCCACGGTCACGGTGATCATATCGCCGGCAACGCTGCAGTGCTCGCGGCGACCGGCGCACGGCTGGCGGCTCACCCACTTGACGTCCCTGCGGCCAATATCCCGCTGAAGGAAGGAAGCCGATTGCAGATCGGCTCCTTCGAAGTTGCCGTGCTGCACACTCCCGGACACACGCCGGGCGGTCTCGTTTTCAATCCGCCGGGGGCGCTGATTACCGGAGACACCCTGTTCGTCACCCGTTGCGGCCGCGCCGATTTTCCGGGGAGCGATCCTGCCGCGCTTTATCACAGCCTGCTGCGCCTTGCCGCTTTTCCGCCGGCGACGCGCGTCTTTCCCGGCCACGATTACGGCCCGCAACCGCATTCCACCATCGCCTTCGAGCGCGAACACAATGCCTACATGCAGTGCCCGGACCTGGAGAGTTTCATTGCCCTGCGGATGGGTTGACGTTCCCGTCCTGTCGCCCTGAAATTTCTATTCAGGGCTTTTCGCCTGCGGCCAAATCCCCTGGCAGTTGTTCGCGTATCTCGAAATACTCGCGCATGGTCTGCGCAATGATCTCTTCGACCGGCGCCACCCGATCGATCATCCCCACGCCATGTCCCGCCGAATAGACGGTTTTGTAGGAACCTTTCTGCATCCCCTCACCCATCAGGGCGCGCCCGGCCCGGGCGAGCGAAAGCCATCGGCTGATGTGCTTGCTGCGTGAAATCAAAGTCTCGAGCAATCCCGGTTCAATGCCTATCTCCTCCAGCGCCCGGTTGCGGATAAAATTCCCCGGAAAGCCGTCGACCTTAGCGGTGTTGACGATGTCCTCGCAATCGGCGGCAACGATCGCCTGCTTGTAATCGTCGCTGACACCTGCCTGTTGTGAGGCGATGAAGCGCGTCCCCATGTAGACGGCCGAGGCCCCAAGGGCGAAGGCAGCCGCCATGCCGGCGCCATCGCCGATGGCGCCGGCGGCGACCACCGGCAGCCCGGTCTGCCGCACCAGCAGGGGGATCAGGGCGAAGGGTGAAACGGTGCCGGCGTGACCTCCCGCACCGTAGCTGACGGCAATCAGGCCGTCGGCGCCGAGATCGGCCGCTTTTCTCGCATGTTCGACGCCCACCACGTCACAGTAGACTTTGGTGCCGGCCTGATGCGCCAGGCTGATCACCTCTTTCGGGTTCCCCAGAGAGGTGATCAGCAGGGGAACCTTCTCTTCCAGGGCGATTTCGAGCTGCTGCTGTTGATGGCGATTCGCCTGCTGGACGATGATGTTGATGCCGAAGGCCCGGTCTGTTCCTGCCCGCACGGACTGGATCGCCGCGCGGTAATTTTCGATCGGTCGAAAATTATGGGCCGGAAAGGTGCCGACCGCGCCGGCCCGGCAGACGTCGACCACCAGCTCGGCGGTGCTCACCAGGAACATCGGCGCGCAGAGGATGGGGCAACGGACGCCGAACTGGCGGGTGAAGGCGGTATCGATGGAGGGGGTGGGGAACAGTTCGGTCATGGTCGGCTCCTCGGCGGTGTCGTCGGGCCGCGCTCAAGCACCCTCTCGAGGACGGCAATGGCGCGGTGGAGGTCGTAGCGGGCCTTGATCTGTTCGTTGCGGGCGCGCGTCAGGAATTCCTGCGCGTCGAGCAGGTCGACCGTGGTGGCGACCTGCGCCTTGAATCGATTCTCGTTGACCCGGTAATTCTCTTTGGCCTGCTCGACCGCAACGGCAGCGGTCGCCAGGTTGGTGCGGGCGATGTGCAGTTCTTCGACGGCGGTGTGCAGCTGCAGCCTCATCTGGTTTTCAACGGCCTGGATCGCGGCCTTCAGTGCGCTGATCTCGTGGGCGAGGCCGACCAGTTCGGACCGGGTGTCGAATCCACTGAAAAGCGTCCAGGAGGCCTGCAACATCGCCCTGGTATCGCTGTTGTAGTCGGCATCGCCGGTTTCCGGTAGACCATGGTTGCCGAACCAGCTGTGCTTGACGACCAGGTCGAGTTCGGGCGAAAAATCGCCGCGAACCGCCTGCTCTCCAGCCTTCTGGGCCGCCAGCTGACTGTGCAGCGCCTGCAACTCGCTGCGCCGTGTCAGCATGGTCGCCATAAGACCCTCGGCCGAAGGCGCGGGTTCCTCCGGAAGAGGGAGGGCAGCCAGCACTTCCGTAGTTTTCAGCGGCCGGCCAAGGGTATTTGCCAGGGATTGCCGGGCGATTTCGAGCTGACCCTCGGCACGCACCAGCTCCTGTCGGGCGGATGCTGTTTCGACGTCCACGCGCAGCAGATCGTTGCGGGCGATCAGTCCCTGGGCAAGGCGCAGCTTGGCTTCATGCTGCTGGGAAAGAAGGAGTTCCATCTGCTGTTGAGCCGAATCCAGGGTGCGTTCGGCCCGCAGCGTCTCGATGTAGGCCAGCTTGGTCGCCAGAACAACATCCGCGACTTGGCTGTTGTGCAGGTGGGTGGCATTCGCGGTGCGCTCCCTGGCCGCTGCGAGGCGGAATCGATCACTGCCGCCGTTGAAGAGGTTGTAGCTGGCGCTGGCCTCGGCACTGCTCAGTTCACGCGAGGCGAGGCCCGGTTCGCGTTCGGCCCGCCAGTACGTGTACCCGGCCTTGAATGTCGGCCAGAAAGGAGCGAGGGCCTTTTCCTCGCGGGCGACGGCAGCCTCCTCGAGAGCCATGGTCTGCCTGACCTGCGGATTGTTGAGCAGGGCATCGTTCACCGCTTCTTCCAGGGTGAGCGCCCAGCCCGGAGCCTGGGCCAGGAAGAGGGCGATCAGGCTGAGGATCACTGTGAGACTCATGATGCGACCTCCTTGTCTGCAGGCCGTTTTTCCATACGAATGACGAAAATCAGGATGGCGGGGATGACGAAGACGGTAAAGACGGTCGACACGGCCAGCCCGCCGAGCAGGACACTCCCCAGCCCCTGGTACATCTCGGCGCCGGCGCCTGGCACCAAAACCAGCGGCAGCATGCCAAAGATACTTGTGGTGGCGCTCATGTAAATCGGGCGCAGGCGGCTGCGGGTCGATTCGATGACGGCCTCGGAATGGTCCATGCCGGCGCGGAAGTTGTTCAGCGCCTGGTGGACGATCAGGATGGCGTTGTTGACGACCACGCCGACCAGGATGACGAACCCGAGCATGGTCAGGATATCCATCGCCTGTCCGGGTTGGCCGGTGAGTCCCAGGTAAATGTTGAGCAGCCGCAGGCCGAGGAAGCCGCCCGCGCTTGCCAGGGGTACGGTGAGCATGATGATCAGCGGATAGATGAAGTTGCCGAACATCGAGGCCATCAGCAGATAGGCGATCATCGCCGCCAGGACGAAATTCCATTGCAGGATCCTGGCGGTTTCCAGCAGCTTGTCCGCTGCGCCGCCGAGCCGGACCTCCAGCCCATCAAGCAGGCCGGCCTCGCGCAGC